>CANHRF010000032.1 GCA_947463335.1 Actinomycetota bacterium | reverse complement strand
TCTTCAGGTTGAAGGTGAGCGTGGCCCATCGACCCACCTTTCGATTCTAAGGATTACAAATATCGCAATTTGCTGGGCTCAAGACAGATGCGAAGACTTTCCCTAATTTAGTAAATTCACACTTTACGCATCCTAATATTTCTTGTCGGATTGCGAGTTGGTTCTCAGAGCCACATTCTGAACACGTTAGGCCTTTCTCATATCCAACACAACCCCAACCAGGCAGATTGCAATCAGGACATAGTTGACTAATTCTTAGTGCCAACAAATTAGCAACCTGCTCAATATTCTTTTGACGTGAAGGTGAGCTAATTGCTCGCAGATCTGATTCAACAACAACTAAACCGTCTTGAGAGATCTCGGCAATCTTCTCAATCGCCTCAGATAAATAGTGCTGATCATCAATTCCTTTGATCGACCCACTCTTGTCGCTTCTATTTGGGCGAACAATCAACTTGTGATTTGGGAAATCTGCCTTTTGCAGGAATTGATTTAAGTCATCCTTTGGACTGACAGTTGTTGTGAAAAGTATGATGTCGAAGGACCGAAAAGTCTCTGAGATAACTATTTCGTTCTCATCATCGACAAAGACCAGGTGCTCAATATCTGAATGAAGAAACGGAACATTCGGATCAGGTCCGATAGACCCCTCTGATGCGATCCCAAGGGGAGTTCCCGAATGGCTCATCCCTAATCTGGCTTTCTTTATGGCTGTTTCTAGTGGAGGATCTAAGCGGGCAATATCGCCAGTAAAAGTTCCCAACTGGTCGGTATCTAGAGGTAGTTCAAAAATGTTGCAGCCAACGGAGATATCAAAGCCCGGCTTAATCAAGTCAATTTTCTTATGTTTACTTGTAAGTACAACTTCTTTTTTGAAATAAGGATGACTTGTCAAAGAAAAACCTCAAGTAAATATTTTTAACAGAGAGCTAATCGGCTTACTTGCTTCTGAAGGATGGCGAAACTTTAGACCGGTATTTACCTTGTAGCTATTTCTGCGGCCAATTCTTGTAATGGTCACATAACCAGATTCTTCAAGATCTGCGAGTATCGCTTGAGCACTTCGTTCGGTGATTCCAACAGTGTCGGCGATGTCGCGGACGCGAGAGTCGGGGTAGCGGCTGAGATGCACAAGCACGTGTCCGTGGTTAGAGAGAAATGTCCACTCGCGACTGATTTCTGAAGCGTTTGCCATAGGCGTAAATATACCAGCAATTTGATACCTGAATTAAATTTCTGCTATATTCTGCCTAAATTCTTAGGAGGCCAGCGTGGATACAACTTCGGTTGCAGTAACAAACCTGACATCAGTTGCCGTACTGGTCTTTATCCTCGGTTTTCTGGGCGCCACAATAAAGAGCGATGTCCGAATCCCAGATCAGGTCTACCAAATGATCTCGATCTTTCTCCTATTCGGAATCGGATTAAAAGGTGGTCACGCTCTTAAAGACGTTTCCTTCGAAAGCTTCGCGCTGCCTGCTCTAGCCACCATAGGGCTGGGAATAGTCATTCCGTTGTTCGCTTACCTCTCACTTAAATTGGTACACAAAATCAACGATCTTGATCGAGGCGCGATTGCTGCACATTACGGATCGACATCTCTTGTCACATTCTCTGCGGCCCTACTTTTCTTGGAAAATAGCGGAATATATGTTGAAGGCTTTGCAACTGCACTGCTAACAATTATGGAAGTGCCAGGAATCGTTGTTGGCGTTTACTTAGGATCTCGCCATCGTGATAAGAGCGTGCAATGGGGTAAAACTCTTCACGAGGTGGTCACTGGTAAAACTATTCTCTTATTGGTTGGCGGCCTCGTAATCGGTGCTATTACAAGCCACACTGGTTATTCGCAAGTGGCCCCGTTCTTCATTGATCTGCAATCTGGATTCCTGGTCTTGTTCTTATTACACCTGGGATATTTGGCGGGAAGTAATTGGGGAGAAATTAAAAAAGTTGGAGCACGAGTTGGAGTATTCGCTCTTATCTTTCCAATATTCGCCGGAACTATTGGAGTCCTAGTCGGAAATATGGTTGGACTTTCGGTCGGAGGAGCAACAATCCTCGGAGTATTGAGCGCGAGTGCTTCATATATCGCCGCACCTGCCGCAGTTTCTATCGGATTACCTGAGGCAAATGCACCTCTTGCACTGATGTCTAGTATCGGAGTCACATTCCCATTTAACTTACTTATCGGAATTCCACTTTATTTGGAGATTTCAAGGTTAATTGCTGGAGTTTAGAGAATAGATATTTGACGCAAATTACTTAAAGTTTGCTTAGAGTATTGGGTTATTGCCGAGTTCAGAGAGATTACTTCTCATTCTGCGACCATGATTTGCCTATGAAAATTAAATTAACCGCAAGCGCTCTGATTCTCTCTATTTCATTAACTGGC
This sequence comes from Actinomycetota bacterium, assembly GCA_947463335.1. The sequence goes on along the minus strand of CANHRF010000032.1, from coordinate 7,185 downwards.
TGCGGTGTTCAAGATTTAGCAAAACAGGCAGCTGATGCAACTGCTTGTAAAGCCCTAGATTCAACTATCAAAGCGATCGCCGCTTCTTATGAAGCTGGAGTTATTGATACTGGACTAATAACGAAGATTGATAGTTTGGTTGGTGATCAAGCTAGATCCTTACTTTCAACGGGTTTAGCCGCGGATATAAAAGCGCTAACGAATGCCTTAAATGAGACTAATTCAGCAACCAGCAGTAAAGAGAACGTGAAGTCTCTTACCGACTCGATTTCACAGCGCTGTTCCGATGCGGGAGTTCCTCAAATAGGAAACTAGAAATACCCATTGCGACACACTTAGATTCAAGGCGTTCAAATTTGCTCGGGCCCCATCTTCCTATTAGCATTCAGGCACGTTAAGGGGAGTACCTCGTTCGGCATCTTCGTCAACACGGATAGCAATATCCCGGAGCTGCGACCACAAAGTGGTTGAGGGAGACTTTGGCTCTATGTCCCTTTAACGAAATAGGTGTAACTAATGGATGTCTCTTTAACCACGTGGTTTGTAGTCATCGGAGCGATTTTGGCTCTGATCGTCGTTGACCTACTTACCGTCAGTCGCAAACCTCACGATGTTATGTTTAAAGAGGCGGCTTTATGGTCAATTTTTTACATTGGAATTGCGATCGGCTTTGGTATTTGGGTCTGGCAAAGTTCTGGTTCCCAATTCGGTACAGAATATTTTGCAGCGTATCTTGTAGAGAAGTCACTCTCTGTAGATAACCTCTTTGTATTCATTATTATTTTGGCTCAATTTGCCGTTCCAACTATCTACCACCAACGTGTCTTGATGTTCGGAGTTCTCTTAGCACTTGTTCTCCGTGGAATCTTTATTGCAGTCGGCGCGGCCGCACTTGCAGCATTTAGCTTCACCTTCGTTATCTTCGGTGCAATTCTTATTTGGACCGGAGTTGCCTTATTCAATCATTGGGATGAAGATCCTTCACCGGAAGATAACAAGCTTGTCAAGCTAGTTAGAAAACGAATCGCAATGACAGATGAATTCCATGGTTCGAAGCTCTTCATAAAAATTGACGGCAAGAAGTTAGCAACGCCTATGTTCCTGGTTATGGTCGCGATTGCATCGACTGACTTGCTATTTGCGCTTGATTCGATTCCGGCGACATTTGGAGTCACTCAAGAGCCATTCTTAGTCTTTGCGGCAAACGCTTTTGCTCTTCTAGGTCTCCGCGCTCTTTACTTCTTGCTAGCTGGCTTGCTAAGTAAATTGGTTTACTTGTCACTTGGACTATCAGTTATTCTGATGTTTATCGGTGTTAAGCTGATTTTGACTTATCTACACGAGATCTGGATCGAAGTCCCTAAGGTTCCGACGCTAGTTAGCCTTTCAGTAATTGGCCTGATTCTCGTAGTCTCAACTGTCGCCAGCTTGATCAAATCTAAGCGCGATCCAAACGCTCACGCTCACGCAGGGCGAATGACAGCGGGAGAGAAGGAAGAGGAGTAATTCCTCTTTAGCAAGCAATAGATCTGCAACTTAAGAATAGGAAGGGTCGCTCAGGAAACTGAGCGGCCCTTTCTTCTTATGTTGCATTAATACTACATAGCATATATGCTATTTCTATGAGTCGCAACCCTGAAGAACCGGTCTATAACCGCATAGAAGAAGCCCGCACCTCACTTGGACTCACACGCCAAGATCTTGCTGACAAGGTCGGCGTTCATTACCAAACCATTGGATACCTCGAGCGCGAGGAGTACAGCCCTTCATTGGTGCTGGCTCTTCGAATAGCCAAGGCTCTAAATCAAGAAGTATCAGAGTTGTTTTCGCAGACCCCATTTAAGAAAGGAAAGTAGAGATGACAAAGAAGAACAAGATCTATTGGTTTGAAGGCGTTACTGAAAAGGGCGTCAAGGATCTGCTGAATAATGATAATTCTAAATTTAGATGGTTACGACCTCAGCGCAACAGACGTATTTTAGTTCTCCTTTTGGCGCTCGGCATGGTTCTTACATCAATGGGCAGCTACTGGCCCACTATAAAGATAAACCTCAATCTAAGCCCCGAGGTTGGCGTAATCGTTTATTCCGTGACCGCAATTTTTGTAATCTTTGCAGTAGTCGTCTGTTACTCATTCCTGCGAATTGCCGTTAGGTCTATTGCAGATGCTCCCGATGAGTTGCTAGACGAGCGGCAGATCTCGGTGAGAAATACATCATTCAGATATGCATACTTCATTCTGTGCTACGTTCTAATGGGTTTGATGATTTTGATACTTTTTGGACCCGAACTACAGATGTTCCAACCTGAAGGAAATGATGGAAGCTATCTCGCAATAGCCACTCTATTTGCCACTGCTTCTTTACCGTCAATGGTTATGGCTTGGCGTGAGCGAGATATTTAATGCTAGATATTGAGAATCTTGGATTACTCGGAGTATTCATTGCAGGAGCTATTCCATGGATGGAGGCGATAGCTGTAGTTCCAGCAGGAATTGTTGTTGGGCTGAATCCAATTGCGACGCTGATTTCCGCTGTAGTCGGGAACTCGATAACGATCATCCTCTTCGCTTACTTTGCATCCAGTATTAGAGAAAAGTTGATTGCTAGGCGAGTTAAAAGTGGTAAACCGGCGGAACTGCCGAAATTGGAGAAGGCGCTAAAAGCTTTTGATAAGTATGGAGTTTACGGATTAGCAGTGCTTGGTCCGATATTGATCGGAACTCAATTTGCAGCAGCAGCTGCGGTGATCGCTGGCGTTAAACCAATTCGAGCCTCAGTACTGATTATTGCAAGTTTGACGCTTTGGGCAATAGCTATTGCAGCTGCAATGGTTGCCTTCGACATAACTTTTTAAGGAAAAGAACGAGAATGAAGCAACGTGATATTGCCCCCGATGTTTTGAGAGGTTTTGCGCTACTTGGAATCCTTGTCGTAAATATCCAATTTATGGGATTAAACAGTGGCGAGGGAGCGCGCGGTGAGTTAACTCAAGGGTTAGCAAATGGAACGGCTACCTTCATCATTGCTTCAATATTCGCAGGCAAGTTCTATTTACTCTTCTCTTTCCTCTTTGGATATAGCTCAAATTACATAATTAGAGGCGATCGAGCGAATAGAGTCCGATGGGTAAAGCGCTGTTTTGCGCTGATTGCACTTGGTGCTCTTCACTTTACTTTTTTGTGGCACGGCGACATCATCTTTATGTACGGCATCTTCGGTTTACTTCTGATTCCTTTCTTCTTTCGGGCTGATAGAACTCTGAAAATCTGGAGTCGAGTAGTTTTCATCGTTTCTTCAACTTTAGTGATCTTGGTTGGCGCACTGGTCTATATCGCTGAGCGGTTCTTGCCAACCGAGAGTATTCAGGCACCGATGGAGTCAAAGCTTGATGCAGTGCTGGTGAATGGAACATTTCTTGAGGCAATCCCTGCACGTCTCGAAATCTGGGTTTACGGCATCACAACCGGTGTATTTCTTCAAGGAGGTTTAGCCTTCGCGGCATTTCTCTTGGGACTTCGTATGGCGAGAAGCAATTTCTTATCTTCACCAATCGATGCGAAGAAGAACTCAAGTTTAATGAAAAAGGGCTTCTTTTTTGGAGCTCCGATTCAGATTTTTGCCGCGATTGTTCTTCTCCGCAATGAACAGTTGGCAGAACCATCTGAGGCTATTTACTTGCTTTCGCTTTTCACTTCATTCATCGCGGCTCCGCTAATGTCGATCTTCTACATTGCAGTGATTAGAAAAGTCGTTCAAGAGAACCCTAAATATGTTGCCTGGATGGTGCCGGCTGGAAAAATGTCACTCACCGTCTATATCCTGCAGTCAGTTATTACTTCTCTTGCTTTTGGGCCTTGGGGGCTAGGGCTATTCCAAAAACTAGAAACTTGGGAAGTTGTGCTTTTCGCAATTGGAATTTGGTTGGCGCTGGTTTACTTCGCAAAAATTTGGTTGCAGAAATTTAACCAAGGACCGCTGGAGAAAATGGTCAGTACACTGACCAAAAATCGTTAGCGGGCCTTGGAAATTTACTGATAGAGGCTTTGACGCCTAGCTTCCTGGGCTCACAGTAGACATGTTGAAATCTTTAATGACAAGTGCGGGCATCGCCATATTCGACATATCGCCGGCCCATTCACGTGGTTGGGTCCATTCGGTAGCGCCTGCGTGAACAATACGTGAAAGTGCTGAAACTGGTGAATCATTCCATCGGAAGTTGTTAGTAGCGCCCACGACTTCGCCACCCTTAACGTGATAAACGCCATCGCGAGTTAGTCCGGTGAGAAGTAAGGAATTCGGATCAACCATTCGGATGTACCAGAGGGTTGTAAGAAGGAGTCCGTTATCAACTTTCTTCACTAAATCTTCAAGTGAACCGCTGGCTCCATCCACGCTCATAACCAAGTTTTCACCCAGTGGTGTGAAATCTAAGTTTGTTAACTTTGCGGAAGCGCGAGTTTGAATCAGAGATTGAAGCGTTCCATCCTTTAACCAGTCGACGCGCTTGATGGATTGGCCATTGTCGAAGACAGAAGAGAATGGTGAACTTACGGCAGCAGAAACGAAGTTAGCCGCTGGAAGTTGTTTGAAATCAGGATCGCTAAAGAATTGCAAAGAAACATTTGAAAGCTTCTCGCCAATTCGAGTTCCGCCACCCTTCTTGGAAAATACTGATTGACCCTCGTGCGCATCGCGCGCTGTTGAGACCCACATCATGTAGGTAAAGAGATCGGCAACAGAGCCTGATGGCAAGATTGTGTCGTAGCGACCGGCTGGAAGATCAACCTTTGTGCCTTGCCAGGTTAAACGTTGGCGAATTTGTGCATCAATGTCGGCAACAGAAACATCGGTAAAGTCGCGAGTTTCAACTCCAGCCCAAGTCGAACGTGAGCGCTCGTGAGACTTTCCGGTCATTTCCACACGACCGACAGGTGAATCTTTGCGAAGGCGCAAACCGCCCTTTGATCCAACCCAAGTAGTTTCATTGGTGTGTTCGGAATATCCGAATAGCTCAATCTTGTCTGCAACGGAACGGGAGAACATATCGCCCAAGGCTGGTGCAAATCTTGAAAACACTTCAGGACCTGTTGGAACGTGATCTGCCGACCAGTCACCTATCGAAACATTTGTAGCAAGAGGTGCGTAATCGTCGGCTGGACCTGCCGCTTTAGCTGCAGCAATAGCTTCTTCCAATAGCTTCGGAATATCGGAAAGTGCGACATCTGTGCGAGTAACGCCACCGGATGCCATTGCGCCATTGACTGAAACGAATGCAATAACAGTTACGTTGCGCTCTTGAATCACGCCATTGGTGGTTAGCGTGCTACCTGCCCAACGAAGATTTGCTTGCGTCTTATCGCTTACAACGACGATGCAATCATCACAGGTTGCGGCTGAAGTAATCTTTTCAATCAGATCTTGTGCTGAAATCATTTTCCGGCCTCCGCAACAGTATTAAGAATATTCACCTTGTCGAAGATTGCCGCTGGGCAACCATGACTAACCGCTGCAACCTGTCCAGGTTGAGCTTTGCCGCAGTTAAATGCTCCGCCAAGTACATATGTTGATGGACCGCCTACTGACTTCATTGAACCCCAGAAATCAGTGGTTGTTGCTTGATATGCAACATCCTTTAACTGACCAACAATCTTTCCATTCTTGACGCGATGGAACTGTTGACCAGTAAATTGGAAGTTATATCGCTGCATATCAATTGACCAAGATTTATCGCCCTTGATAACGATTCCATCTTCCATTGAAGAAACCATCTCCTCAAAAGTTTGACCAGCAGGATTTGGCTGAAGCGAAACATTGGGCATTCGCTGAATCGGAACGTGTGCTGGCGAATCAGCAAAGGCGCATCCATTGCTGCGATCGCGGTTGACGCGCGCAGCGATACGGCGATCTAACTGATATCCAACAAGAAGGCCATCTTTAACAATGTCCCAGCGCTGAGCTGCAACGCCTTCATCATCAAAACCAACGGTACTTAAGCCGTGAGGTGTATTTCGATCTCCAGTCACATTCATTAATTTTGAGCCATATTGCAAAGTATTTAACTTATCTGGAGTGGCAAATGATGTTCCGGCGTAATTAGCTTCATATCCAATAGCACGGTCTAATTCAGTTGCGTGGCCAATTGATTCGTGAATGGTTAGCCACAAATTCGAAGGGTGAATCAATACGTCATAACGACCTGGTTCAACCGATGGCGCTGCGACCTTTTCCGCAAGAAGAGTTGGCAGTTCTGCAATCTCTGAATCCCAATCCCAAGCTTTATTTCCCATCCACTCCCAGCCGTAACCCGCAGGCTGTGCCAGTGTGCGCATTGATTCGAAGCCGTGGTCTCCGATTGAGATCGCTTCGATCTGAGTTTGGATTCGTACACGTTGTTGTGTGGTGCTGGTGCCGTAAGAATCTGCGTAATGCTTCTGCTCTTTAACAAACATTGTGTTGGCAGATGTGTGATTGACGCCGGAACTCTTCAGCAAGCGGTTACTTAAATCTACGAGACGATCTTTCTTCTCAGAGTCAGAGACAGAAAATGGATCGATTTCATAATCTGAAACCCAGGTTTGGCTGGCATAAACCGGTTCAGTTACCAATGAAACCAGCTCTGTGGAAAGTGGTTTTGATGTCTTAGCCATCGCAACTGCGGTTAACGCCAATTTCTTCGCTACATCCACAGAAATTTCTGGTGAGGATGCAAAGCCCCAAGCTCCATTAACAATGACGCGCACACCAACGCCGGCGATGGTCTCGTCGCTCTGAGTTTCAGGGCGAGCATCACGAAGAGAAAGCAATCCACTGCGGGTGCGTTCGATGCGCACATCTACGTGGGAAGCGCCTGAATCTTTGGCGGTACTGATAGCGGCATCGCTTACTGCGACTAATGGGAGGGCTAAGAAATCTGCATCAACGGTTTTATTCACCCCCGCACCTTATTTCAAAAATTGCATTAGGGGAAGCGGGTGATCCTTACGGTGAAAGTAGGGTTATTTTTGAATCAGATTGCGCTTTCGTTGCGAGAATCCTTTTCAATATTAAGGAAGAAAGTTATAGATGCGATAGATATTGCACAGGCTATCGCTCCGCCTACATACATCGGAAGTCGCAGGCTGAAATTCGCTAAAACTCCACCTAAGAGTGAACCAATCGGCATCGCTCCCCAAACCAAAGTTCT
>CANHRF010000031.1 GCA_947463335.1 Actinomycetota bacterium | reverse complement strand
TTGGTGGCGGGTGAAGGATTTGAACCTTCGAAGGCAGAGCCGGGGGATTTACAGTCCCCTCCCATTGGCCGCTCGGGCAACCCGCCAGGGTCATTCTTTTACGGCGGGCGCAAGGCTACCTCAAAATATTATTGAGGGGTAATCGGCTATTTAGACTGTCTTTTCCAGATAAAAAATAGGATCAAACCGCCACCGACTACTGCAGTCGCGCTAAGAACAAAATAGATTGAAAGTTGGTCGCCTGATTCAGTAGTAATTTCTTTGGGTAATTCTTCAATAGCTTCTAGCGTCTCGATGGCAGAAGGTTCTACGGTGAAGAAATACTCGCCTTTGATAACGTGTCCATCTGCGGCAACAACTCTGTAACTAACTCTTAACTTACCAAATACTTCTCTAGATTCAATCTTTTTACTTACTTCTTACCCATTGATACTTAAATCACCGGTTGTGTATTCGTCGCCATTTTCATCTGTGAGATTTAAAGAAGTTGAATCTCCTATTTGAATTAGATCCTCTGCAAAGGTAAGAAGTAACTCGCTAGGTAGTTCTTTGATTTGAGACTCGGCCGCTGGAACTTCAGAGACTAGGGTCGTATGGGCTGAGGCGGGATAAGGCAACGCAAGGAAAAGAGCGCATAATGCGAGAAAAAGCTTGGCCCGTTTCATATCTGCATTCTACTTAACCCAAACTTTATATATTGAGCAATGCAGGATAAACTCAATATATATAAGTGATCTCTGTCGCGTTTACGAGGAGGGCCAACAATGGCTGATAGCAGTTTCGATGTAGTCTCTAAAATTGATCGTATGGAGCTTGATAACGCGATCAACCAAGCGATCCGCGAGATTGATACTCGCTTTGACTTTAAAAACACTGGAGCCAAGATTGAGATGGCTGGCGAGAAGATAAATATTGAAGCCGACACTGAAGAGCGTGCTAAGGCCACTCTTGAAGTTGTCAAAGATAAAATGATTAAGCGCGGAGTTTCACTTAAGCATATTGATCCAGCCGAGCCACAACTTTCAGGAAAGATTTACAAGATTGCTTGTCCGTTAAAGGAAGGCATCTCAACTGAGAATGCCAAGAAGATTGCAAAGTTCTTACGCGATGAAGGCCCAAAGTCTATTAAGTCCCAGATCCAAGGTGATGAACTGCGCGTGACAAGTAAGAGCCGCGATGATCTGCAAGCAACAATGGCTTTGATTAAAGAAGGCAAATGGGATTTCGCTGTTCAATTTGTGAATTTCCGTTAATTGAATAAAGAAAAGCTCGGCCTCGTTTACGGGGTGAGCGCCTATGTCATGTGGGGGCTCTTTCCCCTTTATTGGCCACTACTCCAACCGGCAAGCGCACTTGAGATTGTCTCTCATCGCGCGGTATGGACAATGGTCTTCTGCATCATTGTTCTTGCAGTTACTCACGCCCTGAAGTCAACGTTAGCAACATTTAAGCGGCCCAAGGTTGCAATTAAATTGTTCACCACCACAGTATTGATCTCAATAAATTGGTTGGTTTATATCTGGGCAACCAACAACAATCACGTCGTTGAAGCTTCACTCGGTTATTACATAAATCCGCTAATCATCATCGCTTTCGGCGTTATCTTGCTCAAAGAGAAGATGCGTCCCCTGCAATGGGCAGCGGTTTCTATTGCCAGTATTGGTGTAGTTATTCTGACCGTTGATTACGGTCGCCTTCCTTGGGTGGCGCTTGCTCTGGCTCTTTCGTGGGGAACGTATGGTTTGGTAAAGAAACAACTTGGATTAGGCGCACTTGAAGGTTTGGCGATCGAAACAATGATTGCATTTATTCCGTACTGCGGTTATCTGATATTTATCGGCGCTAAAGGTGAGGGACAATTCGGTAATGGAATTGGATTAACCACGCTGCTTATAAGCGCAGGAGCAATCACAGCGATTCCGCTCTTGCTCTTTAACGGTTCGACAAACAGACTTCCATATTCAACTATCGGACTCTTGCAGTACATAACCCCAACAATTCAATTTTCAATTGGGGTTTGGGTCAATAATGAAGCGATGCCTACCGCGCGCTGGGTTGGATTTATCTTTATTTGGATGGCGCTAATAACTTTAGCTGGTGACCTGATTAAATCAGGCAGAACGGTCGATCACAGCATCGCATAGCGAGAATAAAGCTGCTGTTGCTGCACTGACTGGCAGAGGACCAAGAGCCGCTCTAGCTTGCTTTGCGACCTGACTTAACTGTTCACGCGCTTGGTTTAAACCATCGTGGCCACGGAGCGTTCGCAATACTTGCTGAACAATTTCTTCATCGTGAATTGGTGCACTTAAAAGTCGTTGCAATTCGGCATCTTCACTCTTACCAGATGCCATAACATTGAGCGTTACAAGGGTTGGAACACCTTCTCGTAAATCTGTGCCTGGGGTCTTTCCTGATTGATTTGATTCACTGGCAATATCAATCACATCATCAGCTAGTTGAAATGCGATTCCAATCTGCTCTCCAAATTTGGTTAGAGTTTCAGTTATCTCGCGAGGTGCCCCAGAGAGCAACCCGCCAAATCGAGCACTAGTCGCAATTAGCGATCCAGTCTTATCCCCCACCACACGCAGGTAATGTGCAAGTGGATCTTCGCCATTTTGTGGTCCTTGCGTCTCCATGATCTGACCAATTACTAAACGTTCAAAGGTGCGCGCCTGTAAACGCACCGCTTCAGGACCAAGATCAGCGAGTAAATCAGAGGCTTTGGAGAATAAATAATCGCCTGTCAAAATTGCAATGGTATTTCCCCAACGATTATTTGCACTTTCCACGCCGCGGCGAAGTGGTGCTTCATCCATTACATCATCGTGATAAAGCGTCGCTAAATGTGTAAGTTCGCAAACTACCGCTGCCGGAATAATCTCTTTGCGTGTGCTGTCGCCGAAATGTGAAGAAATCAAAGTTAAAAGTGGGCGTAAACGTTTACCGCCAGCAGCAACTAAATGTCTTGAAGTCTCTTCAACCAGCGGATATTCGCCCTTGATATGTTCGCGCAGTAACTCTTCTACGCCCTTCATACCCAGAGCTAAATCAGCCTCTAGTGAGGGATCTAGATCTGGAATGCCGAAGGATGACATTAGCGAAGGAAACTGGCTGTGCTCTGAATGAAGTCAATCAAAGGCGTTGGATAAACTCCAAGGGCAATTGTCACAACCGCAGAAACGATGATTGTGACTTGCGTATTTACAGATGGAATAACCACGCTGGTTCCATCTTCAATTGGATCTTTAAAGAACATTAAGACGATAACGCGAATATAGAAGAATGCTGCGATTGCTGATGAAAGAACGCCGGTAATCAAGATCGCGGTAGATCCACTTTCGTATGCAGCGGAGAAGATCGAAAACTTTCCGATAAATCCGCTGGTAAGCGGAATACCTGCGAAGGCTAGTAAGAATCCTGCAAAAGCAGTTGCTACCCAAGGTGAACGCTTGCCCAGTCCGCTCCAACGATTTAAGTCAGTAACTTCGCCGGCTGAATCTCGCACTAAGGTCACAACGCCGAATGCACCGACTGTCGCAACGCCATAAGCAAAGAGATAGAAGATCGAGGCATCTAAACCTGATTTATTGAGCGCGATAACGCCAGATAGTAAGAAGCCTGCGTGTGCGATAGAAGAGTAAGCAAGCATGCGCTTTACATCGCGTTGCGCGATTGCAACAAGTGAACCGAAGACCATTGTCACAAGCGCAATTGCGATTAGCGCTGGACGCCACTCCCAGTAAGCCTCAGCGAATGAGACGTAGAAGATGCGAAGCATCGCACCAAAGGCTGCAATTTTTGTAGCAGCTGCCATAAGCGCTGTAACCGCAGTCGGTGCACCTTGGTAAACATCTGGTGACCAGGCGTGGAAAGGAACCGCGCCAACTTTGAAGAGCAATCCGACAGAAAGGAAGGCGATTCCGAGAAGTAGATAAACATCGTTACCGGTGCCACCGACTACTGCTGCGTGAATTCCAGCAAATGTGGTTGATGCTGAATATCCATAGAGATAAGCGATACCCATTAGGAAGAAGGCTGAAGAGAATGCGCCGAGCAAGAAGTATTTAAGCGCTGCTTCTTGGGACATCAAGCGGCGACGGCGAGAAAGTCCTGCTAGCAAATAAAGAGGTAGCGATAGAACTTCTAAAGCAACGAAGAGAGTAATTAGATCGGTTGCTACTGGGAAGAGCATCATTCCGGCTACCGCAAAGAGAGTAAGTGGATAAATCTCAGTGACTCTTAGATCTTTCTGCAGCGCAGTGCGCTCTTCTTCTGAACCAGGAAGTGCAGAAGGTAGCGCAGTGAAATTCTCTTGATCAGCCAATAACAGCACAGCGATGATGGCGATTATCAAGATCGATGCCTGAAGCAACATACCTGCGCCATCAAATGTCACAGATTCCATTGCCGCAGTTGTAGATGCGCCATTACGCACACGAATTAGCGCAGCGAGCGAGAGAACAAGTGCGGTTAAGGTGATGAAGAGTTGTGAACTTGCTCGAGCTGAGCGAGGTGCAAATGCTTCAATCAGCACGCCAATCAGCGCACCTGCAAGAACGATGAGCATTGGAGCAAGAAGTGAGTACTCAAGGGTTGGCGATACGAAATTAATCATTACTTGCCCTCACTAACTGTCGGAGCTGGATCGATAAATCCTTGCTGTGTCATCACAGTCTCTGACGCTGGATTAATTATGTTCAGAAGCGGTGACGGATAGAAACCGAGCGCGATTATCACTGCCATCACTGGAGCGATCGCTACCTTTTCGCGCAAATTGAGATCAGGTAAATTCTCATTTCCAGGTGTGGTTGGGCCGTGAAGTGCGCGTTGAACTGGGATCAAAATGTAAAGCGCGGCTAACACGATTCCGAACGTTGCAATAACAGCAGCGACTGGATAGCGAGTAAACGTTCCGACTAGAACTAAGAACTCGCTTACGAAACTGGAGAGCCCAGGTAACGCCAAGCTCGACATTCCAGCAATAAAGAATGACCAAGCCATAATTGGGGTAACTCGCTGTAGTCCCCCGAAATCAGAAATCGTCGATGATTTACGACGCGAGATCATAAAGCCGGCTACCAAGAACAGTGCAGCGGTTGAGAATGCGTGGTTAAACATATAAAGAGTTGAACCAGATAGCCCTTGCGTTGTCATTGCAAAGATTCCCATTGTGATGAAACCAAAGTGTGAAATCGAGGTGTACGCAATCAGGCGTTTAATATCTTTAGCGCCGATCGCCAAGAACGCACCGTAAAGAATCGAGATCACGGCGAGGGTAATAATCATTGGTGTGAAGGTTTTGCTCGCCTCTGGAAATAGCGTCAAGCAGTAACGAATCATTCCGAATGTTCCAACTTTATCGAGAACGCCCAATAACAAGACCGAAGTTCCTGGAGTAGCCGACTTTGCCGCATCTGGCAGCCAAGTATGTAACGGCCAAAGTGGAGCCTTGATAGCAAAGGCGATAAAGAAGCCGAGGAACAGTACGTTCTCCATCATTGGAGTAAGCACCGTATGTAACTGTGAAAGAGTGGTGATATCGAAAGTACGGTTGCCGTAACGAGTTGCCATTACGAAAATTCCGATAATCGATGCCAACATTAAAAGTCCACCGAAGAGGCTGTAGAGCAAGAACTTAACCGCTGCAGCAGCGCGTTCGCCTGACCCATATCCGCCGATTAAGAAGTAAACCGGCACCAACATCGCTTCAAAGAAAACGTAGAACAAGAAGACATCTGTTGATGCAAATACACCAATCATCATTGTCTCGAGAACAAGGATTAATGAGTAGAAAGTCTTTGTGCTCCAACGTCCGCCCTCAGATTCGTGCCATCCTGCGACAACAACAATCGGAGTTAAGAGAACGGACATAAGAATTAGAACTAGCGCAATTCCATCTACGCCAAGTGCATAGTTGATTCCAAAAGCTGGAATCCAAGGGCGAGATTCCACAAACTGGAATCCAGACTTGCTGAAATCAAATTCAGCGACCATCACAACGCCAACCAAGGCGACCAAAATAGTCGTTGCTAAAGCAACCTGCTTAGTCAACAAAACATTGGTCTTTGGAACCAAAGCTAGCGCTGCAGCACCAAGAAGCGGCAACAGCATAGAAAGCGTCAACAAGTTCATATCCGCTAGGTTCATTCCGAGAAAGTTCATTTTGTGACCACCCAAATCGCTGCGAGCAGCGTTGCGGCGCCGATCAGAATTAGTACGGCATAACTACGGACATATCCCGTTTGAGATTTGCGAAGTGCTGAACCAGAGCCAACAGCCATCTGACCGATTCCACGAACTGTTCCATCGATAACGCTTTCATCAGCTTTAACAAGAGCGGAAGTAAGCGCTTGTCCTGGGCGCATAAACAAAGCTTCGTTAACGTCATCTTGCAACAAATCGCGACGAGCGGCTCGAGTAAAGATTGAAACGTTCTCAGGAGCTACTGCATCAATATCTGATAGCTGGTATTTGATAACGGCTATGGAAACACCGATAGCAACCATCAAGAGAGCTAGCCCAGAAACTGCGATCGGTGGCAACAACTCAGTGTGCTCGCCATGCTTTTCAAAGAGCGGTTCTAACCAATGCTTTAGCGCTTCTCCGCGATAGAGCAGATAACCGGAAATTACAGAACCGATTGCAAGGAGCGACATTGGTATCCACATTAAAGCTGGAGATTCGTGCGGATGTTGATTCTCATCCCAACGCTTAGAACTTGTGAAGGTCAAGATCATCAAGCGCGTCATATAGAAAGCGGTGAGCGCGGCACCAAGCAGCGTAATACTGCCCAAGATAATTCCCTTTGCGCCTCCTGCATTTAGCGCGGTTTCAATAATCTTATCTTTAGAGAAATAACCCGCGAATGGAGGGACTCCAATAATCGCTAGATAACCGAGACCAAAAGTTACAAAGGTAATCGGCATAAACTTTCGAAGTCCGCCGTACTTACGCATATTTACTTCATCGTTCATTCCGTGCATCACCGAACCTGCACCAAGGAACATTCCTGCTTTGAAGAAACCGTGGGTAATCAAATGCATAATTGCATAGGCATAACCAGCAGGACCAAGGCCAGCGCCCAAAACCATGTAACCGATCTGAGACATCGTTGAAGCAGCAAGTGCTTTCTTAATGTCATCTTTAGCGGTACCGATTATCGCGCCGAAGAGCAAAGTAATTGCGCCAACAATGACGACCAGCAGCTGTGCATTTGGCGCGGCATCGAAGACGAAGTTAGAGCGAACAATTAAGTAAACGCCGGCGGTAACCATTGTCGCTGCGTGAATCAGCGCAGATACCGGAGTTGGGCCCGCCATTGCATCGCCGAGCCAGGCTTGCAATGGGAATTGCGCTGATTTACCAACTGCGGCGATCAATAACATAATTCCGATCGCTGTCATTGTGCCTTCAGATGCAAACTCTGCCTTCTCCTTGACTCCGCTAAAGGAGACTGTGCCGAGGCTGGCAAAGGCGATCATGATTGCAAAGGAAAGTCCCATATCGCCGATACGGTTCATAACAAAGGCTTTTTTCGAAGCTGTGGCATAAGCAGGTTTCTTATTCCAGAAGCCGATCAATAGGTATGAGGCAAGACCCACGCCTTCCCAACCAACATAAAGATTTAGGTATGAATCGCCAAGCACCAAGAGCAACATTGAGGCGATGAAGAGATTTAGATAAGCGAAGAAACGGCGGCGATCCGGATCGTGCGACATATAAGAAATTGAATAGATGTGGATCAGAGTTCCAACACCAGTGATTAGAAGAACGAAACATATTGAAAGCTGATCAAGCAATAGCGAGGCGTCAACGTTAAAGGAACCGACGCTAATCCAAGTAAATAACTTCTGGGTTACCGGACGTGCTTCCGCTTCGCGACCGAGCATTTCTGAGAGTTGGAAGAGTCCGACTGCAAATGAACCAGCTGAGAGAAGAGTTGCAAGCAAGTGTCCCCATTTATCAGCGCGGCGGCCTAAGAGCAGCAGTGAAACCGCGCCAAATAATGGGAGCGCGATTAAGTAAACGAGTCCGCTATTGGTAGCCATTTTATCGCTTCAACAAACTAGCATCATCAATAGATGCTGATCGACGTGATCGATAAATCGTGACAATGATTGCTAGCCCCACAACAACCTCACAAGCGGCAACAACCATTGTAAAGAAGGCGACAACTTGGCCATCAAGTGTTCCGTTGATTCTGGCAAAAGTTACTAGAGATAAATTAGCTGCATTTAGCATCAGCTCGATACACATAAAGACAACGATCGCATTTCGGCGAACGACTACACCGACTGCGCCAATCGTGAACAAGATCGCAGATAAGTAAAGGTAATTATTGATATCCATTACTTCTCCTCCGCAACCGTGGTGTCGACGTTATCGAGCTGGAATTGACCAGAGTCGATTACATCTCCACGCGCCTTTAGCGTTGCTGAAATAGAAGATGGAGCAGGTGTGCCATCTGGAAGAAGCGCAGGAACATCTACAGCATTGTGTCGAGCAAAAACTCCGGGACCAGGTAAACCGGCAGCGCCAGCAAGTGAGCCGCTGCGGAAACGCTTTACCGCTTGTTCGCGCTGGCTTGGGCGAGCATTTGTGCGTTGGTGATGCGCCAGCACCATTGCGCCGATGGCAGCGGTGATCAAGAGCGCAGATACAACTTCAAATGGCCAAACATATTTAGAGAAGAGAAGTACTGCCAGCCCTTGCACATTTCCTGATGCATTGGCCGCAGTCAGCCCAACTGGTTCGCGCCCCAAAGTTGCGTGGCCCAAAAGTGAAACCAAGAGCCCACCAAACCCAAGTGCCGCAATGATCGCGATTGGGCGCAGCCCTGTGATGGTTTCAGTGAGTGAATCTGATGAATCCACGCCCACCAACATAAGAATAAAGAGGAAGAGCATCATTACCGCGCCGGTGTAAACAATGATCTGAACAACTCCCAGGAATACTGCATCTTGGGCGATATAGAAAATTGCCAAAGTAATCATTACCCAAGCGAGTAACAAAGCAGAGTGAACTGCTTTCTTTACAAGCAACATTCCCAGCGCTGCAATCACAGAAAGTGGCGCTAAGAACCAGAAGAGAGTTGCCTCAGGTCCTTGAATAGTTAGGAGCGGTTCCATTATTTAGCCTCCTGTGAAGGATGGGCCTCTTTAACGTCGCCGTTGTAATAATTTGTATCAGTCATCCCTGGATACATTGGATGCGGTGGCGGAATCATTCCGGCACGCAATGGACCAAGCAGATCATCTTTTTCGAAAATTAACTTTCCGCGAGTTGAATCTGCGAGTTCGTACTCATTAGTCATTGTGAGCGCTCGAGTTGGGCAAGCTTCAATACAGAGTCCGCAGAAAACACAACGTAGGTAATTGATTTGATAAACCTTGCCGTAACGCTCTCCTGGTGACATTTGATGATCTGGAGTGTTATCTGCGCCTTCAACATAGATCGCATCTGCTGGGCAGGCCCAAGCACAAAGTTCGCAACCGATACATTTTTCGAGACCATCTGGGTGGCGATTTAATTGATGGCGACCGTGGAAACGTTCGGCAGTTGGTTCCTTAACTTCTGGATACTGAACTGTGTTCGGCTTTTTAAACATAGTCACGAAGGTGACCCAGAAGCCCTGCAATTGCGCGAAGAAGCTCTTCGCGCCAGGTTGGTCTACCTTTTCATATGCAATGGCAGTGATATCTACATCTTTTGATTCGTG
>CANHRF010000030.1 GCA_947463335.1 Actinomycetota bacterium | reverse complement strand
GTTGTAAATAAGATCATCACTCCTTCAAAGAGTGCGCCGGCTTCAATGAAGTTCTATAAAGCAGATGGCAAGATCTATTTATTATCTATTTTGATCAGCAGCCCTAACGCATATGTAACTGGTGCGGAGCTGATCTATTCGTGGGGGCGAAGTGATTTCTCGGTTATGCCACGTTCACTCTTCTATCAAGATGGCGTTAGCGCTGAGGTGGAGAAAAAGATTGCCAAGACAGAGATGGTCGATTCGCAATTAACCGCCAAGGTCGCCGCTCTTAATTACCTCAAGACGAGTTATCCAGAATTGAATACGAGCGAGATTAAACCGAGCGATATCTCAGTCTCGCTGACCAAGACCGGGGGACCCAGCGGTGGTCTGGCCTTCGCCCTGGGAATAGTGGAACTGCTTACCCCTGAGAATATTTTGCGAGGGCGAAGCGTTGCATCGACAGGGACGATTGATTCCGAGGGAAATGTGGGAGGAATTGGTGGAGTTGCTGAGAAAATTCTGGCGGCACACAAGTCTGGCGCTACTTTGATTCTCGTTCCCGCAAGTAATTGCAAAGATCTGGCACCTGGCGTTGCAAAAATTCCAGGAAATATAAAAGTTGCGGCGGTCAGCACCTTAAATGATGCGATCACCGCGCTTAATTCGGCAGCCCCGCGCAGTTGCGCTAACTTAGGAGCATGATGAAAAAACCAAGTCCACTAGCCCTGACCTTCATAATCTTGTCGGTAATCGCGGGATCACTCATTGCCCTAAGCGGAATCTACGTCGATTGGCTCTGGTTCAATTCAGTCGGTTTCACAAGTGTTTGGACAACAGTTCTTACTACCAAAATCGCGCTCTTCGTAGTCGCTGGTTTGGTGACATCGTTAGCCATTACAACAAATGTTTACTTGGCTTATCGCCGCCGCCCATTCGATGTTTCGATGGCGGTAGAAGCAGATAACTTAGAGCGCTACCGCGCCACAATCGAACCAATTCGCAAATTAGTTCTTGCCGGAATTGCACTGGTGCTCTTCTACTTCGGTGGTACTTCAGGCGTTCAGCTCTGGAGCTCTTGGTTGCAATTTACAAACTCAACTGAGTTTGGCATCAAAGATCCACAATTTGGTTTAGATATCTCATTCTTTGCCTTCCGTTTGCCATTCTTGCAAACGCTAATTGGTTGGGCAATCTCAACTTTGATTTTGGCAACTCTGGCAAGCGCCGCAGTTCATTACTTGTACGGTGGAATTCGTCCGCAGCTTCGCGCTGAACGAATTTCTGTTGCTGCACGAGTACAAATTTCAATTCTTCTCGGGCTAATCGTGCTGATGAAGGCCGTTGCATATTGGTTCGATCGTTATGCGCTTGCGCTGAAAGAGGGCAGACTGATCACTGGTCTTACATTTACTGATGTAAACGCAACTTTGCCAGCGAAATCAATCCTGGCTGCGATCGCAGTTATCTGTTCACTGCTCTTCTTTGCAAATATCGTTCGCAAGTCATTGATCTTGCCAGCAGCTGGATCGATCTTGATGGTGGGTGCATCAGTTCTTATCGCAGGCGTTTACCCTGGCGCAGTTCAGCAATTCCAGGTAAAGCCATCTGAATCATCTAAAGAAGCCCCTTATATTCAACGAAATATTGAGTCAACGCGCGATGCATACGGCATTGCCGATGTTGAGATGAAGGATTATCAAGCCACCGTTTCAACTAACTCTGGTCAACTAGCGAATGATGCTGCGACAATTGCAAATATTCGTTTGATGGATCCAAATGTTCTATCAGCAACTTTCCGCCAGCTGCAGCAGATTAAGCCTTACTACGGATTCCCAGAATCTCTAGATATTGATCGCTACACGGTAAATGGTGTGCAACGCGATGTGGTTGTTGCGGTTCGCGAATTAAATATTGAAGGTAACCCAAGTCGTAACTGGATTAACGATCACTTGGTCTACACCCACGGATTCGGCTTTGTATCTGCCTTTGGAAATAGCGTCGATTCCGATGGTAAGCCAACCTTCTTAGTTGGAGATTTGCCACCAACGACAGGACTTGGAAAGTTCCAACCACGTATCTACTTCGGTGAGAACGTTCCAGATTATTCAATTATTGGTGGACCTAAGACTGATACACCAGTTGAATTCGACTATCCAGATGATGCATCAGAGAATGGTCAGAAGAATTACACCTACACCGGTGATGGTGGAGTACCAATGGGTGGCTTATTCAAGAAGCTCCTCTTTGCAATTCAATATCAAGAACAACGCATTGTTCTCTCAAATTTGATTAATTCAGAGTCAAAGATTCTCTACAACCGTTCACCTCGTGAGCGCGTCGCTAAAGTTGCACCTTGGTTAACCCTAGATGGAGATCCATATCCAGCGATTGTTGATGGAAAGATTCAATGGATTATCGATGGCTACACCACAAGTGCCGGATACCCATACTCACAAAGAACTTCATTGAGCACCGCAACAACAGATGCGCTAACTGCCAACTCTGCCGCGGTAACTGCTCAATCAAATAGAACTATCAACTACATCCGTAACTCTGTAAAGGCCACAGTTGATGCCTATGACGGAACAGTCGTTCTCTACCAGTGGGATGAGAAAGATCCAGTTCTAAAGACCTGGATGAAGGCCTTCCCAAATACTGTGACTCCAAAGAGCAAGATGTCTAAGGAACTCTTAGAGCATGTCCGTTATCCAGAAGATCTCTTCCGTGTGCAACGTGATGTCCTTAGCTCGTACCACGTGCAAACCGCTGCAGCTTTCTACGGCGGACAAGATTTCTGGCGCGTACCTCGCGATCCTTCAACATTCGGCGCCAATGCAGGAGCACAACCTCCTTATTACATGACGCTAGAAATGCCAGGATCAGATAAACCAACATTTACTTTGACAACACCGTTTGTTCCGCGCGGTGGTCGTGAAAACTTATCTGCATTCGCAGTTGTGGATTCAAATAACGGTCCAAATTACGGAAAAATTACTGTGCTGCAACTTCCTCGCAGTACTAACGTTGCCGGACCTTCACAGGTTGCCTCTAACTTTGAAGCTAAACCAGAAGTTGCTAACTCACTCTCCTTGCTCCGCCAAGGTGGTTCAGATGTAGTACTTGGTAACTTGCTTACGCTTCCAGTCGGTGGCGGTTTGCTCTATGTGCAACCGGTATATGTAAGAGCAACTGCAAATACTGCGGCTTATCCACTCTTGCAGAAAGTACTCGTCTCATTTGGTGATGTGATTGGTTTCGATAGTTCGCTCAAGGGCGCACTTGATCAAGTATTCGGCGGCAACTCCGGAACATCTTCATCAGGAACTCCAACTACATCGACTACTGATAATGCATCTGCAGATCTAAAGTCTGCGCTACAAAGTGCAAAGCAGGCGATTGCTGATGGAAATGCAGCACTTGCCAAGGGAGACTTTGCAGCATATGGGCGTGCACAAGATCGCTTAAAGGCAGCACTTGCTGCGGCTATCGCTGCTGAAGGACGTAATTAATTCTTATTCGCTTAATCAGCGGATTTGGCTATTACTTCCCCACCCTTTAGACTGACACTTCCGACGCGGGGTGGAGCAGCTCGGTAGCTCGCTGGGCTCATAACCCAGAGGTCGTAGGTTCAAATCCTGCCCCCGCTACTAGTAAAAATATTTGAAGGGTCTTGCCATGAGCAAAAGCGTTACGACTCAGATCAATATCAAGCATAAGAATCGCAACCGCGCCACAGTTTTCTGGCGCGGGATTCTCGCCTTTCCAGTGATCATCTTCGTAGCAACATTTGCGCAGTCATCCTTCAGCGAGAGTGAGAACTGGGCGGCTGGTACAGCCGGGCTAATCGTTATCCCAACAGTTCTAGCCTTGCTCTTTCGCGGAAAGTACCCAAGTTACGTTTTAACTTTTAATCACGCCTTAATTGAACTCTCAACTCGCTTGGCTGCTTATGTACTGATTTTAAATGATAAGTACCCATCGATCGAAGCGAACTCAAAGGTCTCCGTGGTCTTTCCTGATGTTGACGGTGGCAAGAAGTTAAACCGTTGGCTCCCGCTAGTTAAGTGGATTTTGGCGATTCCACATTACCTCGTAGGAATTATCTACCTCTTAATTTCCCTCTTTGTTACCGTTATTGCTTGGGTACAAACTTCGATAACTGGAAAGTACCCGCGCTGGGCCGGAGAGATTGTATTCGGGACAATCTCATACTGGAACCGCGTACAGGGCTACATGCTCTTGCTCGTAACCGATAAGTATCCGAGCTTTAGACTTAAGTAAATCTCAAGTCAGTTAAGGCGCTTTATCTAGGTAAAAAGTATTATCTAATTCTTAAAGAGTTAGTCACAACAAAGAGCGAACTAACAGCCATTGCACCCGCGGCATACATCGGCGTTAATAAACCTGCAGCGGCGATCGGAATACCAATAACGTTGTATGCAAATGCCCATACCAAATTAGATTTAATTGTTCGCAGAGTGCGCTTAGAAAGCTTTAAGGCATCAACAATGCTCATTAACTCGGGGCGCATCAAGGTGATATCTGCGGTAGAAATCGCGGTATCTGTGCCGGTACCCATAGCCATACTCAGATCTGCCGCAGCAAGAGCTGCCGCATCGTTAATGCCATCGCCCGCCATTAATACAGTGTGGCCAGCGCCCTTTAGCGCAGTAACTCGCGCTAGCTTTTCATCAGGCAGAGCGCGCGCAATTACATGCTCACCTTTAATTCCCACCAAACGCGCAATTGCTCCTGCGCTCTCTTCGTTATCGCCGGTAACCAACCACGGTGTAATCCCAGAATCAACTAACGCGGAAATTGTTGCGGCGGCATCTGCCTTAACTTGATCTCCGATGGCAAAGACCGCGATGGCAACGCCATCCCAAGCAAGCACGGCAACTGATAGCCCAGCTTCTTCACCGCGTGTAATTGCTTCTGCGATAGCAGGATCAAAAGTTGTGGCGCTATGTGCAATTGCTTTCGGAGTTCCAATCAACACAACTGGTGAGATCGCACCGAGCAATACTCGCCCAGCAACACCAGCGCCTGGTGTTTGGGTGAACTCAACAACTTCGTGGCGATTAGCACCACTTGCTAGCGCGTGAGAAACGATCGCTTGCCCAACGGGATGATCATTTGCTAATTCAAGGGAGAGCGCAGAAGATAAAATCGTCTTCTCATTTAACCATTCTGCGTAAGTTGCGCCAAGAACTTTATGCGCGCTAGTCGGAATCGTTGCATCGTGAACCTTCATAACTCCCGTTGTCAGAGTTCCAGTCTTATCTAAAACAATTACATCGACTTTACGGGCGAGCTCTAACGCACGAGGTTGACGCAAGACAATTCCACGTGATGCACCACGCCCCGAAGCGACTAATAACGCAACCGGAGTAGCTAAACCGAGTGCGCAAGGGCAGGCGATTACCAGAACGGTTATCGCAATCTGAATCGACTGCGCCAGTGATCGGCCATCACCGCTTTCTCCGAAGTAATACCAACCAAAGAAAGTTGCGATTGCAAGCAAGGTAACAATTGGAACAAAGACGGCTGAGATCTGATCAGCAACTCTTTGAATTGGGGCTTTCTGACCTTGCGCTTGCACAACCATTGCAGTGATGCGGGCTAGCTCTGTATCGCTGCCGACGCGCGTAGCTCTAACAATTATGCGCCCATTGTTATTTAACGAGGCCCCAATTACTCGTGATCCAGGTGATACTTCGACCGGAACAGATTCACCTGTCAACATTGAATTATTTACAGATGAAGTTCCAGAGATAACTAATCCATCAGTGGCTACGCGTGCACCAGGCTTAACGACAAAGTCATCACCAATTGCAAGTTCTGATATTGGAATGATTACTTCAAGCCCATTACGCAGAACAGTTACCTCTTTAGCGCTCAAAGAGAGCAAAGTAGAGAGCGCTGTGCTCGCGCGACGCTTGGCGCGTGATTCAAGATGGCGCCCAAGGATCACAAAGAGAAGTACGCCAGCGGCAACTTCAGTGTAAACATCGCCAGTACCGGTCGCATTTGCATAAATCGACCACCCGTATGCGCTAAAGGAACCGAGCGAGATCAGCGAATCCATCGTTGGATGGAAGAAGTTACGAAGCGCCGCACGGTGAATAGGCAGTGCAACAATCAAAATCAACGGTGTCGTTAAGGCAATCGCTAGCCAAGCAGTTGGTGAATAAAGAGGTGGAAGAATATTTAGTGCAGCTAGGGCGTTTAAAATCTGAATATCAAGTTGGGCATGCCACTGGTGAACCATTGACATAGCAATAGTTGGAACAGCAAAGAGAATTGCAAAGAAGAGTGCAACACCAGATTTCTTACTATGCAAGGCTGGACCATCGCCGCTTTCGATCAAAGTCGCGCTATAGCCAGCGCTCTTAATCTTCTTGACTATCTCGCTACTCTTAACTTCGGCAGGTGCCAAGATGTGGACTGTCTCCGTTGCAAAATTAACGCTAGCGCTTACCCCGCTCATTGAATTAAGCGTTTTCTCTACCGAATTAACACAAGAAGAACAGGTCATTCCTGTTACAGAAAATGTGCGTGGTGCCAGAGATGTTTTACTTAAATCAATCTCTTTGCCAGGCGTTACCGGCTCAGCACTTGGGGGGCGAGAGAGCTCTATCTTGATATCTTCAACGGCCATTTAACTTACCTACAATCTCTTCGTGAATCGCAGAGTTAGTCGAAAGACCGCTGCCACCTAAACTTCCATCAACGCCTGCCATGTTGGTGAATCTACCGCCTGCTTCGCGGACAATTATGTCGAGCGCTGCCATATCCCAAATTTCAAGTACCGGTTCTGCAGCAACATCAACTGCGCCCTCGGCTACCAACATATGTGACCAGAAATCACCTATACCGCGCGTGCGCCAGGCTTGACCTAGTAGTTCTTGAAAAGGAGCAAGTCGCTCTCCCCAGCCTTTGAAATCAGAGTATGAGATTGAAGCATTTTTAATTTCAGAAACTTGTGAAACGGCAATCTTCTTTGGTGCAGATTTATTGACCATTACATATGCGCCATTGCCTTCGCTGGCATACCAACGACGAAAGAGCGCTGGCGCACTGACCACTCCAACAACGACAACTTCGGATCCATTGCTACGTTTTTCAATTAGCCCAATCAGCGTTGCCCAAGTTGGTACGCCTCGTAAAAAGTTCTTCGTTCCATCAATCGGGTCAATTACCCAATATCGCTCCGCGCCTGCGCCATCGTTACCAAATTCTTCACCGACGATTCCATCATCCGGGCGATGGCTCTTGAGCAGTGCGCGGATCGCTTCTTCAGATGCTTTATCAGCATCAGTGACTGGAGTGTTATCTGGTTTTGTTGAAATATGTAGATCAATAGCTTGGTATCGCGCTAAGGTAATTGAATCTGCAGCATCGGCTAGGCGAATTGCTAGCGCTAGATCATTGCCCCGCGTAAATGACATGTTGTCAGTCTAGCGCGGGCGGGTTTGAATCTTTAAGTTCTAATAGTGAGCGCAGACTTGCTACACGCGCACTTCGCTCGTTATCTACGACACCTTTTGGCGCCGCCCACTCATTTAACTGGCAGCCGACTTCATGGTGTGAGCAATTGGGCATGCAAGTTTGGGTAACTTCATATAAGTCTTCAAATGCTGCGACTATACGATTGGAATCCAAGTGCGCAAGGCCAAATGCACGAATTCCAGGTGTATCGATAATCCAACCTTGCGAAGGGGAAAGATCTGTATCTAACGGAAGTGCGATCGCGCTGGAAGAGGTGTGGCGTCCGCGGCCGGTTACATCATTTACATCACCGGTTACGCGATCGGCATGCGGAACCAGAGCATTGATAAGCGTTGATTTACCGACTCCAGAGTGTCCAACTAAAACCGAAGTCTTACCATTTAATAATCTAAATAGGTTAGCTAGATCAGCTTCGCGTGAAGCAGATTTAATCGCAGCCGTTGCGATTTCCACCCCAAGAGATTCATACTCGTGCAGAAAATCTGGAACCGGTGCGACATCTGTCTTAGTCACCAATAAAATTGGCTTTATATCTTCGTGGAAGGCGCAGACTAAGAAACGATCGATTAACCCACGACGTGGTTCTGGATTTGCGGCGGCAACCACAATAACCAGCTGATCTATATTTGCAACAATAGTTCGTTCCATCTTTGCCGCATCATCTACTGTGCGACTTAAACTATTGCGGCGCTGCTCGATAGAAACTATTCGCGCAAGCGTTCCAGTTGTGCCAGTTACATCGCCGACTAAATTAGCTAAATCACCAACAACGACAGATTTTGGCCCCATTTCGCGGGCCTTCATCGCGGTGACAATTATCCCCTCATTTGTAATGCAAGTTGTTCGTCCACGATCTACCGTTGTAACAAGGGCTTGAATTGCTTCAGAGTGCGATGGACGATCTTTACTGCGCGGGCGGGTGCGGCGCGCGGGGCGAACACGAGCATCGGACTCGTCGAATTCGCGTGGCGTCATGAGATCAAACTCTGCCAAAGGCCAGGAAAGTCTGGCAGCGTTTTGCGAGTCGTTGCAATATTTTCGACTTCAATACCTGGCACTACTAAACCAATGACTGCGCCAGCTGTTGCTAAGCGATGATCGTCGTAGGTATGAAAGGTTCCACTGTGTAGCCCTTCACCAAATTTACCTGCTGGTGTGATGCGCAGTGATGTTTCTTCTTCCACAACATTGCCACCAAGTAAGTTAATTTCGCGGGTTAGCGCAGCTAAACGATCGGTTTCGTGTAGACGCAGATGTCCGATGCCACGCAGATGCGATGGTGAATCTGCAAGAGCTGCCAACGCTGCAATCGCAGGAGTTAATTCACCAACATCGTGCAGATCGATATCAATTCCGTGAATTTCGCCGCTTCCGGTAAGTGTTAGCCCATCCGCAGAGTGCTTTATATCGGCACCCATTTGTGAAAGTATCTCTCGCAATTGATCGCCAGGTTGAGTTGTCTCCTTCGGCCAATCTGCGATTGTGATTGAACCTCCACAAACCATGGCGATTGATAAGAATGGTGCGGCGTTAGAAAGATCTGGCTCAATAACCAAATCAACGCCATTAAGCGTGCCAGCGGCGACGCTCCAACTCTGTGAAGCTTTATCTACCTTTACCTCTGCTCCAAAGTCACGGAGCATTTGAACAGTCATATCAATATGTGGCATTGATGGCAGCGCGCCACCTTTATGAACCGCGGTAATTCCATTTGTTGTACTTGGACCAATTAAAAGTAGTGCTGATAAAAATTGACTAGATGCGCTTGCATCGATGGTTAGCGAACCACCAGCGATCGCACCTTTACCTTTAACGACCATTGGCAACGAGTAACGCCCGTCGTGTTCTATCTCAATGCCAAGTTCTTCCAGTGCAGCGATAACTGGACCAAGAGGGCGTTCGTATGAACGCGGATCTCCATCGAAAGAGATATCACCATTTGCTAACGCGGAAAGTGGTGGCAAGAAGCGCATCACTGTGCCGGCGTTACCTACATCCACCTGTGCTGGTCCTTTTAACTTTGCGGGAGTAACTTTCCAAGCGAGATCGCCGCCTACTTGGATCTCAGAAATTTCGACGCCCATTGCTTTAAGACCGGCGACCATTAACTCGCTATCTCGGGAGATAAGTGGACGTTTCAAAATCGAAGGCGATTGCGCTTGGGCAGCGAGAATTAACGCGCGATTGATTACCGATTTCGATCCCGGAATCCTCACACGCGCGCCGACTGAGTTGCGTCCACGAAATGGAGCTGGCCAGAGCATGAGAGGCAGTCTACTCTCTACCTATGTGCGGTCGTT
>CANHRF010000029.1 GCA_947463335.1 Actinomycetota bacterium | reverse complement strand
ATAATTTCCGGCATCGCAATTTTCGCAACCGCGATTGCAGCGATTGTTGGTCTCTCCTTAAATGGCGGTTCTACTCCATCGCTAGGCAATGAAATTCCAAATGTCGTTGGCTTAACTGAGTCCGAAGCCCGCGCCTTACTGCCTGGATACACGATCACAGTTCAGCGCGCTCCCGACCCACGAATTCCAAAGGATCGCGTAGCTAGCCAGATTCCACTTGCTACATCTCAAGTTACAAAGGGTTCTGCGGTCACTCTGACTATCTCTGATGGTCCAGGAGATGCGATCGTTCCTGATGGTTTAGTAGGTATGTCACTGATCGATGCGCGCACCGCACTTGCTGCCGCTGGTTTGGTCATCGCTAGAACTGAAGCTGCGCCATCTGATGAAGTTCAGGGAACCGTTTTAACTGTTACTCCAGAAGCGGGATCCAAAGTCACTGCTGGTACAGGCGTTGTTCTAACAATCGCGAGCGGCGAAATTGAAGTTCCAAATTTAATTGGAGTTGAAGCAATTCAAGCCAAGACTTTACTTATTCAAGCCGGGTTCTTGGTTCGCGAATTTAATGATTACGACGCTGCACAAGCGATCGGAGTTGTAATTCGCCAAGCACCTGATGCCGGCACAACACAAACAATCGGTAAGCCGGTAACAATTACGATTAATAAAGCTCCGTAAATTAAGAGCGACGACCTACAACTGGCGATAGTCCTACAGATTTAGCGAGCGCGCTTTTATCGCCACATTGCGTCAACCAGTTTGCCAACATGAGATGTCCGTGTTCTGTTAAAACGGATTCGGGATGGAATTGCACACCTTCGATTGGCAAAGTTTTATGGCGCAGCGACATCACAACTCCAGAATCGGTTGAGCCAGTGATTTCCAGTTCATTTGAAACTGTTTCTCGTTCAACTGCAAGTGAGTGATAGCGAGTTGCGGTAAATGGTGAAGGCAAGTTAAGTAAAACGCCTTTACCTTCGTGAACTACTTGGGATGTCTTGCCGTGCAAAAGTTCTGGTGCGCGCGAAACAGTTGCACCGAAAGCCACACCGATTGCTTGATGGCCTAAACAAACTCCAAAGAGTGGGATCTTCTTTTCCGCGCAGTATTTGATCATCTCAATACTTATACCGGCCGCTTCAGGGGTTCCGGGCCCAGGAGATATTAAGACTCCGTCATAATCACTCGCTTCACTTGCAGCGACTTCATCATTACGTTTGACGGTGCACTCAGCTCCAAGTTGGCCTAAGTACTGCACCAAGTTAAAGACAAAGGAGTC
This sequence comes from Actinomycetota bacterium, assembly GCA_947463335.1. The sequence continues at coordinate 8,567 of CANHRF010000029.1, read as the reverse complement.
GTAGTTATCGACGACAAGGATCCGGGCCATGGCCTAATTCTGGCAGGGCGACGGCGACGATGTTTCCAGTATTCGATTTAGCCTGTAACCTTTAACCATGCCTAAGTCGAAATTACGTAAGAAAGTCCAAGAGCAGCACGCTCACGATGAGTTAATTCACGAAACCCAGCCAAGTGGCCCACTTGAGAGCCCACGCTGGTTAGCCCCTGTAATGGTCGCTAATTTCTTGATCGGCCTCTTCTGGATTGTGGTCTTCTATGTGACTCAGACTCGCTTCCCGATTCCAGATATCGGCGCTTGGAACATGATTATCGGCTTTAGCTTTATCGGGGTTGGCTTCAGCCTCGCGACTAAATGGCGCTAGTACGCGTTATTGGGCGATAACTAACCATATTCTCAGCGTTCTCACAGGTCATGGGAGCATTGTCAAACCATGGCCACCCTTGAAAGTAAGACTTCTCACCGCATTCTTGTAGTCGATGATGAAAAGAGCATCAGCGACCTAATTTCCACAAGCCTTCGCTTTGTTGGTTTTGAAGTTCGCACTGCAGCAACCGGCGCTGAAGCGCTCACTGTTGCCGAAGAATTTAAGCCACACGCTGTTGTCCTTGATGTGATGATGCCCGATCTTGATGGTTTTGAAGTCTGTCGCCAATTACGTAGCGAAGGCTTAAATGTTGGAGTTCTGTTTTTAACTGCAAAAGATGGAATGGATGACAAGGTCGCCGGATTAACAATTGGTGGCGATGATTACATGACCAAGCCATTTAGCTTGGAAGAACTTGTTGCACGCTTACGTGCTCTTCTTCGACGTATCGGAGTTGTGGAAATTGATACAGATGACGAGAAAATTCGTTTCGCAGATCTCGAGTTAAACGAGGCAACTCACGAAGTACATAGAGCCGGACATTTATTGGAAATGTCTCCTACTGAATTTCAGTTGCTCCGCTATCTCTTGATTAACGCTGACCGCGTTGTTTCAAAGGCTCAAATTTTAGATCACGTTTGGCAATACGACTTTAGAGGCGATGCCGGAATCGTTGAGACTTATATTTCTTACCTGCGCAAAAAGGTAGATTCATTTGATCCACCTTTGATTCACACCGTTCGCGGCGTCGGTTATCGATTGAGATTGCCCGCTGCAAAATAAATGTATAGCCCGCTATCGAATTGGAGTTTACTTAACCGATTAACCCTCGGCGTAGTTCTCCTCTCGGCAATGGGTGTAATTGCATCAGATGTTGCTGCGCAAACACTTTTGCGTACCTACTTAACGCAGCAGATGGATTCAGAGTTAATTAGCGTTGCTGGCGGCTCACTTCCTCGTGTCGAAAGAGCTGGTATTGCTTTTGAAGCGCGGGAAGAAGAGGAAGAGAATGAAGCGCGAGCAGCTGAAGTTCCTCTGCAGCGCGTACCAACCTCAATATCCGTCACTTTAATTGGCCCGGCCGGCATTGTTCTTGGACAAATCGGTGGTGATTTAAATCGAACTGAGATTACGAGTTACTTGCAAGAGATAACCCCTCAAGAGGTTGTTGAACGTGCCAGTCGCCCATTTACCATTCAAACTCCGCACTCTGATTTTCGCGCAATCGCTCAAAGGCTGCCATCTGGTTTGGGAACAGTCGTAGTCGCGCAATCTTTTGAAGACATTGATCGCACTCTGCGCCGCTTACAGGCATTGTTTATTTTAATTGGTCTAGTAATGATTCTCTTTATTGCGCTGGCCTCTCGTAAGGTAATCACCGTTGGACTTCGTCCACTTGCCAGCGTTGAGGCAACAGCTGTGCGTATTGCGGAAGGTGATTTGACTGCACGTTTACCCGATGTAAAACCAAATACTGAAGTCGGACGTCTTGTGAAAACGCTAAATACAATGTTGGGGCGAATCGAAGAATCCTTCGCCGCTCGTGTAGAAAGCGAAAGTAAGTTACGCCGATTTGTGGCAGATGCATCGCACGAACTGCGCACACCAATTACCGCTATTCGTGGCTTTGCTGAATTACACCGCCAAGGCGCTGTCACTGGTGAGGAAAAGACTAAAGAGTTAATTGGAAGAATTGAGAACGAATCAAAGCGTATGGGTTCACTTGTTGAAGATTTATTGTTACTAGCTCGACTTGATCAATCTCGCCAAATGAGCGCTGAACCAGTTAATTTAAGTAAGTTAGTTTTAGATGCAGTTGAATCCGCGCGCGCTGCGGGGCCTAACCATCCAGTCACCTTCAATAACTTGGATGAAGAGATTTACGCCTTAGGTGATAACGATCGTATCCATCAGGTAGTCGCCAATCTGCTGGCAAATGCGCGCACCCACACTCCTGCAGGAACGCTGATTGATGTTTCAGTTAGCCAAGGTGATGATGGCGTACGAATTCGTATTGCAGATAATGGACCTGGGTTATCGAAGAAAGATCAAGAGCGGATCTTTGAGCGTTTCTATCGCGCGGACAGTTCGCGAGTGCGCACAGATGGTGAAGGCACCGGCCTGGGGCTTTCCATTGTTGATGCAGTAATGCGCGCTCACGCGGGGCAAGTAAGCGTGGAATCAGAAGTTGGTAAAGGCGCAGCTTTCACGCTCTTCTTTCCAGTATCTGCCTAACTTTTAATTACCGAGCGACTCCATAGCGCGCAATGTAGCAATGCGCTCTTCAATCGGTGGGTGAGTAGAAAACATTTTGGAAACTGCTTTGCCATCCAACGGTGATTCGATCCAGATATGTGCAACTGCATTTGATTTCTGATGAACCACTGTCGAATCAGCAGCTAAAACTTCTAACGCTTTACGTAGACCTGCTGGGTTGCGCGTAAATGAAACTGCAGTTGCATCAGCAAGTGATTCACGGCGGCGAGAAATTGCACTCTTAAGTAAAGTCGCTGCAATCGGTGCCAAGATTAAAACAAAGAGAGAGACGATTAGCAGCACAGGATTTGCGTTGCTATCGCGATCGCGGCGACCGCCACCAAACCACATCATGCGCATTAAGAAATCGCTCAAAATCGCAATCGCTCCCGCAGTTGTTGCCGCGACTGCCGAAACTAAAGTATCTCTATTTGCAACGTGCGATAGCTCATGAGCGATCACGCCCTGTAATTCATCGCGATCCATAATTTCTAAAATGCGAGTTGTGAAAGCAATCAGCGCGTGTTCTGGGTCGCGTCCAGTCGCAAAGGCATTTGGAGCGCTATCTACAACGATTGCAACTTTCGGCATCGGCAGACCACTAGCTATTACTACTTCTTCAATAACGTTAAATAGTTCTGGGTTATCTTCGCGCTGAATTAACTTTGCGCCGGTCATCTTCAAAACTAATTTATCTGAGCCGTAGTAAGAGCCCCACACGCCGATTAATGAGATACCAACTGCAAGTGGCACCATGAAAGTCGATGTGCCCGCGCCAAAGTAAGTCAGCGCCGCATATGCAACTAATCCGGTGAGTAAGCCCATTGAGGCAAGGAGAAAATATGTCTTGCCTTTATTTGCACTTTGCTGAGCGCGAAAGTCGTTAGTCGCCATTACTTGTTAGAAAGCAACCTTAGGAACATTACGCTCTTGTGGATCTTCTACTTCATAGAATTCGCGCTCTGTCACCTTAGCAAAACCAGCGAAAAAGTTGGTTGGGATGGTTTTAACAGCGGTATTTAGGTTGCGGACATTGTCATTGTAGAACTGGCGCGCAAAGGCAACTTTATTTTCAGTTGTTGAAAGCTCTTCTTGCAGAGATAAGAAGTTCGTTGACGCCTTTAGATCAGGGTATGCCTCAGCTACTGCAAGCAAACCGCGGAGTGCTTGCGTCAACATGCCATCAGCTGCTGCAACATCAGCAACACCTGAAGCGGTGGTTGCCTTCGCGCGAGCTGTGACAACTGCATCAAAGGTGCTTTGTTCGTGCTTGGCATAACCTTTAACGGTTTCAACTAAATTTGGAATTAAATCAGTGCGGCGCTTTAACTGCACTTCAATCTGTGCAAAAGATTCATCAACTGCGATATTTAAGCGAATCAAGCGGTTGTATTGCGCGATAAAGAAAAGTACAAGTAAGCCGACGACGGCGAGCGCGATAATGATTTCCATAGTTATTTCAACCCCTTAAGCAAAGGTTGTATTCCCTTGCGAGTTACTTAATCTTACTCTGATGAAAATTCATAAAGGAACGGCTCGGGGTTGGACCGCGCTGTCCTTGGTAGCGAGATGCATAAATTGCCGAGCCGTAAGGATGTTCGGCAGGTGAAGATAGTTTGATCAGGCAGAGCTGACCGATCTTCATCCCCGGAAATAACTTAACAGGCAAATTCGCGACATTTGAAAGTTCAAGAGTTATGTGGCCAGAAAAACCAGGATCGATAAAGCCAGCTGTTGAGTGCGTTAATAGCCCGAGACGACCGAGTGAAGATTTACCTTCCAGGCGGCCGGCAATGTCATCTGGCAATGTGATAATTTCGTAGGTACTGGCGAGAACGAACTCACCGGGATGCAAGATAAATGCTTCGCCATCGTCAGCGATGACTTCGCGGGTTAACTCAGATTGCTCGATAGATGGATCGATCACTGAATACTTATGGTTTTCAAATACGCGGAAGAATTTATCGAGGCGGACATCAACCGAAGAAGGTTGGATCATCGCCTCTTCAAAAGGTTCGACGGCTACGCGGCCGGCGGTAATTTCGGCGCGGATATCGCGATCACTGAGTAGCACGGCGTGAGCCTATATGACCGTGGTTAAAAGACCCCCGCATGGCTTGCATAAGTTACTGGTGGGTAGCATTATTTGCCTATGAGCCACTACAACGCCAATCTGCGCGATATCGAATTCTGCCTCTTTGACCTGCTCGGCACAGAAAAGGTGCTGGGAACTTCCATCTTTAGCGAGCTCGATCGCGAAACATCGATGGGCATGTTGGAAGAGATGAAGCGCCTTACCGAAAACGATCTTGCTGAATCTTTTGTCGAAGGTGATCGAGTTGGTGCAATTCTCAATAAAGAGACCGGCAATGTCACTCTTCCAGAAAGTTTTAAGAAATCTTACAAGGCATATGTTGATGGCGAATGGTGGCGCCTTGATGCACCTGTTGATTTAGGCGGAACAAAAGTTCCGGCCACTGTGCGTTGGGCAATTGCAGAGATGGTGCTCGGTTCAAACCCTGCGATTCACATCTACGCATCTGGTTACGCCTTTGCACAAGTTGCTTATGTATTAGGTACTGAAGATCAGAAGCAGATGGCGAAACTTATGGTTGATCGCCACTGGGGCGCAACCATGCAGTTAACTGAACCAGATGCTGGTTCTGATGTTGGCGCCGGTCGCAGTAAAGCGGTGCAACAACCAGATGGCACTTGGCATATCACCGGAACAAAGCGTTACATCACTTCTGGCGATGCTGATTTCTACGAAAATGTAATGCACTTTGTTCTTGCTCGCCGTGAAGGTGGCGGACCTGGCACAAAAGGTCTATCTCTCTTCTTAATTCCTAAATTTATGTTTGATCTAAAGACTGGCGAACTCGGTAAGCGCAATGGCGTTTATGTAACGTCGCTAGAAAGCAAGATGGGGCTTAATGTTTCAGCTACTTGCGAAGTAAACCTAGGTGAGAAAGAGCCTGCTGTTGGCTACTTGCTTGGTGAGGTTCACGAAGGTATCGCGCAGATGTTTAAAGTTATTGAATTTGCGCGCATGATGGTTGGAACAAAAGCAATTGCAACTTTATCTGCTGGATACCAACAAGCTCTCGCTTACGCAAAGGTGCGCGTACAAGGCGGCGATATGAAGGTAATGAACGATAAGGCCAGCCCACGTGTAACCATTATTCATCACCCAGATGTGCGTCGTTCTTTGATGGTGCAAAAGTCTTACTCTGAAGGAATGCGCGCGCTAGTTCTCTACACCGCATCGATTCAGGATCAAATCGAATTAGCAATCGCTGCCGGTGATCATGAAAAAGCGAAATCAATGGAAGCGCTTAATGATCTCCTTCTTCCAGTCGTAAAGGGTTATGGATCCGAAAAGTCTTGGACTTTGCTTGGTACCGAATCTCTGCAAACATTTGGTGGAGCGGGCTTTACCCAAGATTGGCCACTTGAACAATATGTTCGCGATGCCAAGATCGATACCTTGTATGAAGGAACAACTGCGATTCAAGGTTTAGATTTCTTCTTCCGTAAAGTTGTTAAAGATGGCGGAAAAGCACTTGGTTTACTCGGCAAAGAGATTCAAACTTTCGCTGAAGCTGGTGGTGCACATGCTGCTGAGAAGCAAGCGCTGTTAAAAGCGCTCGGTGATTTAAATGGCATGGTTGGAGTTCTTGTTGGCCACGCAATGGCATCGCAAGAATCTGCCCCAGAAATTTATAAGGTTGGTCTAAATACCTCTCGGGTATTGATGGCGGTTGGCGACGTAATTACAACTTGGTTGTTATTGCGCCAAGCAGATATCGCTGCTGGACTGATTGAAAGCGCATCGGCTAAAGATAAAGATTTCTACACAGGAAAAATCGCCTCTGCAAAGTTCTTTGTAACTAATTATCTACCTCATATCACTGCCGATCGTAAGATCGTCGAAGCAACCGATAGCGCCATTATGGATATCGCGGAGAGCGCTTTTTAGTTTTTAGAGGGGCTTAAAGTCATATAGGCTCGCCCAATGCTTAGTAAGCACCGGGGCGAGTTATATATTGTTTTAGGCGCGCTCTTCTTCTCCTTTAATGGAGTCATCGTTACCTTGGTCCTCGACCATATGACGACATTTCGCCTCGCACAGGTTCGTGCCTTAGGTGCTTTCTTCTTTCTCTTCTTGATAACTTTTATTCAAGACCGCAACTCCTTAAAGGCGCAGCGTCGTGAGATTCCTACCTTGATTGTCTATGGAGTTGTTGGCTTCGCATTGGTGCAGCTGGGGTATTTCGTCGGTATTTCACGCGGCGTTCCACTTAGCTTGGTCTTAATTCTAGAATTTACCGCGCCGATCTGGATCGTTCTCTGGATTAAATTTGTGCGTAAAGGTTCGGTTGCGCGAGATATGTGGACGGCAATTGCGCTCTCTCTTATCGGGTTGATTCTCGTCGCTAAAGTTTGGCAAGGTTTTGCCTTTGATCTAATCGGGGTTCTTGCAGCAGTTGGTGCTGCAATTGCTTTAGCTATCTACTTCTTAATTAGCGAATCGCAGAACGGTAAGCGCAGTGCACAAGCGACAGTAGTCTGGGGTTTAGGAGTCGCAGGTTTCTTCTGGTCAATATTTCTCCCGATCTGGAGCTTTCCAGTAGAAATTTTTTCGGCGGATATTAATTTGCAGGGACGTTTTGCAGAATACAGCGCACCTGGTTGGGTCTTGCTCGCCTATGTAATTATCTTCGGAACAATGGTTCCCTATCTTTTTGTGATCACGGGAATTCGGATAATCAGCGCATCTACAGCGAGCGTTATTGGAATGTTAGAACCAGTGCTTGCTGGGGCCTTTGCGTGGATCTGGTTATCTCAATCGTGGAGCGCGATCCAACTAGTTGGTGTCGTAATTGTTTTGATCGGTATCTATGTTGCAGATCGTACAAAGACAAGAGCTAAATAACTTTATTCGTTCCAAGCCCCTGCTGCTGGATCTTGCGGCGCAGTAAAGTCGCGACCTGAGCCTGCATTTGGCGCCATATCTGCAAAGCGTGCAAAGTGAAGTTGCGCTGCAACGGTGATTGTCTTGGTCTGACCGTTACGGTGCTTAGCAACAATTAAATCTGCTTCGCCTGAACGGTTCTGTGAGTCATACATATCATCGCGGTGGAGCAAGATAACCACGTCGGCATCTTGTTCAATAGAACCAGATTCACGTAGATCAGAGAGCATTGGCTTCTTATCAGAGCGTTGTTCGGGTGAACGGTTTAGCTGTGAGATCGCGATAACCGGCACATTTAACTCTTTCGCCATAAGCTTTAGATGGCGCGAGAATTCAGATACTTCTTGTTGGCGGTTCTCTACCCGCTTGCCGCTAGTCATCAACTGCAGGTAGTCGATAACGATTAACTTCAGGTCGTGGCGCTGCTTTAAACGGCGGGCTTTAGCGCGGATCTCCATCATTGAAAGGTTTGGAGAGTCATCGATAAACAAAGGCGCAGCAGAAATTTCACCCATACGACGCGCAAGTTTTGACCACTCTTCATCGCTTAACTGGCCAGCACGAATGTTATTTAGACCAACGCGCGCTTCTGCAGACAACATACGCATTGTGATTTCAGAGCGTGACATTTCGAGCGAGAAGATAACGGAGGTCTTGCCATCGTGAATTGATGCGTGGCGTGCGATATCAAGGCCGAGAGTTGATTTACCAACTGCAGGACGCGCCGCCAAGATAATCATGTTGCCGGGGTGGAGCCCGTGTGTAAGTAAATCTAAATCGCGGAAACCAGTCTTAACGCCTTCAATACCGGTGCCTTTTTGAATCGCTTCAATTTCATCGAGGGCTTCAGGTAATAAAGTTGCGAGCTGTACATAATCTTCTGAGGTACGTCGTTCGGTGACTGCATAAACTTCGGCTTGCGCTTGGTCAACTGCATCATCAACTTCGCCTTCGACGTTGTAGCCAAGT
>CANHRF010000028.1 GCA_947463335.1 Actinomycetota bacterium | reverse complement strand
TAAAGGTTTGATTCTCTTATCGCCACCACTTCGAACTTCTCAAGTTAGCGATATGCAATATTGGGCCGAAGATGGTCGCCCCGTGATCGCGCTAGTACCGGAGCATGATGATTATCTAAAGCCTGCAGAGGCGAAGGTTCGTTTCGCACCGCTAACGCAGATTGAGATTATTCCGGTAGATAGCGCCAAACATCTGTGGGTGGGCGAGCCATCGGTCTATCGCGTGCTGAGTGAGATCACAAAGATTATTGCCCCAGATAGATTGCCCTTACCGACTGAGATTTAAGAGTTATCTGCTCTCGGAAATACCACTTCATCAAGAATCAAGATAACTGATGCCGCAACCGGTACAGCCAGCAATCCACCGACGAGGCCAAGTAGTGAAGTACCAATTAGAGCTGAAATGATTGTGACTGCTCCAGGCACAGATAATGTGCGCTTCATTATTCGTGGAGTGACTAAGTAGTTTTCAATCTGAACATAAACCACATAAGCAATAAATGCGATAATTCCGATTGAGACAGATTGGGTTAAGGCGATAATCGTCACGACCGAACATCCAATGAAGTGGCCGATTAGCGGAATTAATCCACAAACCAGAACAATCATTGCAACTGCGACCGGTGAAGGCAGACCCAAAATAAGAGATAAAGCGAGTACAAAGACAGAAGCCATAAAAGCAATGACAATCTGGCTACCAACGAAAGAACCAACGCGCGAAATAACTGCATTAGTTAAACGCTCAATGCGGTCCCGACGGCTAGCTGGAGCAAAGCGAACTCCCATCCCAACCATTTGTGGGAGCGAGGTAATGAAGTAAAGAGTGAGAATCAAAATAGTTAGCGCCGTAAATGCTCCAGATAGAACAGATCGACCGACTCCGATTACTCCGCCGAAAGCCGAAATAATCAGCGTTCCATCTGCGGTCATCTCTCTTAGCTTGGTCTGCAAGGTATCGATAATCCCAAATTGGTTATTCAGATCAGCAATCGTGGAGTTATTTTCTAGTTGAGCGAGAAGTGAAGGCCCACTATTAATCAACTGAGTGCCTTGTGAGACAACAGGTGGAATAACTACTGCAATAAAGAAGATAACAAAGCTAATGACTGATATAAAAATTACCGCTACTGCGCTAGCTCGTGACATTCCGCGCTTTTGAATAGCCACAACTGCGGGATTTAACCCAGTTGCTAAGAAGAGAGCAACAATGATGAGAACAAATATTTGACTGGTGCTAGCAAGGGCGCGCATCAAAACAATTGCGACCAGCGCTCCTAAGGTTGCAACAAAGCCGAAATAAAAGGGATTTGACCGATCTAGCGGATGGCCCTGAATTCCCAAATCTACTGGCGCTGCTTTTGCCTTAGGTTTACGTTTGATGCGATCAGATATAGCCATGTCGCCTATTCTAAAGCGATATCCTTGCCTAATGGCGTTGCGCATTACGGGATTAGGCGAAGAAATCGCTGCCGTTACTGGCCTGCCGTGGCATATCAATTTAGAGGATTGGCCAGAAGATCCATCCCTGGCTGAAAAACGCGGTATCTCGCGTCACGTAGTCCGCTTGGTGCGATCAACCGATGATCCGGATTCAGAAGTTTATGCCGTAAAAGAGACTGTCTCCGAATTCGCCAATCGCGAATATAAGGCTTTGCGCGAACTGGCTCAGTTGGGTGCACCAAGCGTGCAATCAATTGCGGTGATCGAGGGGCGCACCAATGAAGCAAATGAAGAACTTCCGTGCGCACTTGTCACACGCTTTTTGCCTTACTCGCTTCCTTATCGCGTTCTGCTCAGCGGAAAAGATGTAACTTCAAACGATATAACCATGATGGCAAATGCCTTAGCGCTTCTTTTAGTGCAGTTACATTTGCTTGGATTCTGGTGGGGAGACTGTTCTCTCTCTAATACGCTCTTTCGCCGTGACGCTGAAGCATTCGCTGCTTACTTAGTCGATGCGGAAACTGGCGAATTTCAGAAGTCACTTAGCGATGGACAGCGCGAACATGATCTTGAAATTGCACATTTCAACGTTGCGGCAGAGCTAGAAGATTTAGCGCTCTCTGGAGTTCTCTATCCAGGTATGGATCCGATCCGAGCCAGTGAAGCGGTTATAAAGCGCTACCACCGAATCTGGAAAGCGCTGAAAGAGCGTCAAGTTTTGGATCCGAAAGATCGTCACGCAGTAGAACGTGCTATGCGCCAATTGCATGACTTAGGTTTTGCCGTTGATGAAGTCTCTGTTTCTTTAGACGGTCAATCACAAAAGTTATATTTCCAACCGAAACTTGTGGCACCTGGTTATCACCGCAATCGCTTAAGAGAATTAACCGGTCTTGAAACCGAAGCGCTTCAGGCAAAAAGATTACTTGCTTCACTTGATCGATTCCGCGGGCGAGAGGCAAATCCAAAACCGCCAATTGCTGATTCAGCCAGACGTTGGCTAAATGAAACTTATCGTCCAATTGTTGAGATGATTCCAGCAAATTTGGCTGGAAAGATAGAAGAAGCGCAGTTTTTCCACGAAGTATTAGAACATCGTTGGTACTTAAGTGAACGTGAAGGTCACGATGTTGGGTTAACATTTGCAGCACAGTCTTACATTGATGATGTGGCGCCATTTAGACGCGATGTTGGAGCAGATAAGGAGAAAAGTAAGTGACTCTGCCTCCAAATTTCGGGCGCGCTGTTGATCTAAGTTCGCTTGGAAAACCGAAAGCAGAGCCAACTGGCCCAATGCCAGGAGTTGAGATATCTCCTCAAAATTTCACCGAAGAGTTTATAGCGGTATCGAAAAGTAAACCGATAATTTTGATTTGCTGGTCACCGCGATCTGTTGAGTCAGAAGAGGTTGTAGCAATTCTCGGCAAGCTCGCCGCGGATGATCAAGAAGCCTGGATCTTGGGGCGCGTTGATGTAGATGCCCATCCGCAAGTAGCTCAAGCGCTGCAGGTGCGTGCCGTTCCATTTGCAGTTGCGATTATTAATGAACAAATGGTTCCGCTCTTCGAACAACCATATCCAGAAGCACAAATTCGTATGGTGATAGATAAAGTCTTGGCACTTTCTGCTGAACAAGGAGTAGGCGAAGCGCCGGTTGAAAAGATTGAACCTGAAGAAGAAGAGGCGATTGCTGCATTGGACGCGGGGGATTACGCAACTGCCGAGGCTGCATATAAGAAGTTATTGGCGCGCAAGCCAGGAGATTCTTTCGCTACCTTGGGGCTGGCTCAGACTCAGCTTTTGGGAAGAACAGATGGTTTAGATGGCGCAAAGATTATGCAAGATGCGGTCGCATTACCTGATGATCTAGAAATTCAAATCCAATGCGCCGATATAGAAGTTGTTAGTGGCTACCTAGAGCCAGCATTCGCTCGCTTACTTCGACTTATTCAAACTTTAGATGGTCCCGAAAAGAAGATTGCTAAAGATCGTTTACTCGAATTATTTGCCCTAGTCGACCCAGCTGATCCACGAGTTATAAAAGCTCGCGCAGCGCTAGCAAATGCGTTGTTCTAAATGAATACAGTTAAGCCCGCAACCGAATATAAATTAATTCAAGCACTCTTTTTCGTCTATGCATTTTTGCTAATGTCTTGGATTCCACGCTTTCCTGAGATTAAAGCGAATCTGGGTTTAAATCTTGGTGGATTTGGGACTCTCATCAGCACTGCCGCCCTTGGCGGAATTGTCAGTTTATTTTTTAGTGGCCACTTGGTCCACAAATATGGAATAAAGCGAGTTATCTTGACCAATCTCTGGATTATGGGAGCCGCCTACTTCTTCATTGTTCAAACGAATTCCGCTGGCATTTTCCTTATCTGCAACATAGCAATTGGCTGGAGTTCCTCTGCTTATCATATTTGCATAAATGCCCAAGGTTTTGATGCGATGCAGAGAGTAAAGGATTTAACAGTTTCTCGACTTCACGGCATGTGGTCGCTCGGCGCTTTATTGACCGCAGTGTTTTCTGGAATTATCGTAAATTATGTCAGTCTCTCTGTGCACGTGGGTGGATTAGCAATCATTGCGACACTTGCTATAACAGCAATAGTGCAACGCCTGACACCAGTTCTTGTTAAGCCTAATAAGAATGAAGAAGATCATCTGCCGCTTAAGACTCTCTTTACCTCATTTAGAATCGACTGGCTGGTTAGTGGTGGATTTTTAGCTGCTGTTTTCATAGAACTTTCCACGGGTGACTGGTCGGCTATCTTTGCTAAAGAGCGATTAGGTGTGAACCCTGGATTAGCTGCATTTCCCTACGTAATTTTTATGATTGCGATAATCACCGGAAGGCTAAATGCCGGTAAATTGGCAATTCGTTTCCACGTTCATCACATGGTTCGCTTTTTAGCGGTATTTGGCGGCGGCGGCTTTCTGCTATTTCTGGCAATCACAGCTCAGATACCTGCTGAACATAAGAATTTTGCATTGGCTACAACCTGTATCGCCTTTGCATTTGCTGGGATTGGTTCTTCAGTAATAACACCAGCGTTCTTTGCCGCAGCAAACCGACGATCCTCACTGCCAAGTGCGGTGGTTATCGGTCAAATGGGCGTGGTTAATGTGTCATCAGTATTTGTTGTGAAGGCGATAGTCGCTTGGACCGCGCAATTTACGGGATCGTTGGCAATTGCCTTAACCATTCCCGGGTTAATGCTGATAAGCGCCGCGATCTTCGCCAGCGCAGTAAAAGCCGATTAAATCGCTTTAGCCAGAGCCTTCTGTATTGCCTGGATCTGCGGCGCTAATGTCATTGATCTGATACTTATTGATCGCATCTTGAACAACGCTCTGCTTAACTTCGCCAGTTTTAGCGAGTGAAGCCAGGGTCGCAATAACAATTGACTCAGCATCAACTTTAAAGTGGCGACGCAGAGCACCGCGAGTATCAGATAGACCAAAGCCATCGGTTCCAAGCGAGACAAATTCTTGCTCTACCCAAGGAGCGATCTGATCTTGCACTGAACGCATGTAATCGCTAACTGCAATGACCGGACCAGGAGCACCCTTTAACTTATTAGTGATGTAAGCGCTGCGATGATCACTTGGATTTAGGAAGTTGTGGCGATCAACGGCAAGTCCGTCACGTCGCAGCTCATTCCAAGAAGTAACTGACCAAACCGAAGCGGATACTCCCCAATCTGATTGCAGTAACTTCGCCGCCTTTAGCGCCCAGTTGACGCCGACGCCAGATGCCAAGATCTGTGCATTCTTCTTGCGCTGTTTTTCACCGTTCTGGAATAAGTAAATTCCCTTTAACAATCCATCAACATCAAGGTTATCTGGTTCAGATGGCTGCACATATGGCTCGTTGTAGACAGTTAGGTAGTAATAAACGTTCTCACTATTTTCACCATACATACGACGCAGACCATCTTTAACGATATGTCCAAGCTCGTACGCATATGCCGGATCGTAAGCAACGACAGCTGGGTTGGTAGATGCCAAGAGCGGAGAATGGCCATCTTCGTGTTGTAAACCTTCGCCATTTAGCGTGGTGCGACCGGCGGTTGCACCGACGACAAAGCCACGAACTAGCTGATCGGATGCCGCCCAGAAGGCATCTCCGGTGCGCTGGAATCCGAACATTGAGTAGAAGATGTAAATCGGAATCATCGGTTCATCGTGAGTTGAATACGAAGACCCAACTGCAGTAAATGATGCGACTGATCCTGCTTCGTTAATTCCTTCGTGCAAGATAACGCCAGAAGTTGATTCCTTGTAAGACAACATCAATTCACGGTCCACTGCTGTGTACTGCTGACCGTGAGGTGAGTAAATCTTTAGCGTTGGGAATAATGAATCCATTCCGAATGTGCGAGCTTCGTCAGGAATGATCGGCACTAAACGTGCACCGAGTCCGGGATCTTTAACTAAATCTTTAAGCATGCGGACAAAGGCCATGGTTGTAGCGATTTCTTGTTGACCCGATCCGCGACGAACAGATTCGTAAGCCTCATCTGCTGGTTGTGCCAATGGGCGAGAAACGCTGCGACGACGTGGCAGAGATCCACCAAGGGCTGCACGACGTTCTTGCAGATACTTAGCTTCCGCTGAATCTTCAGCTGGCTTGTAATAAGAAGGTGTGTATTTATCTAACTTGTCATCAGAAATTGGAATTCCCAGACGATCACGGAATTCGCGAATATCTTCTAAGGTCATCTTCTTCATCTGGTGCGTTGAGTTACGAGCTTCAAAGTGAGAACCGAGAGTCCAACCCTTTACAGTCTTTGCCAAGATAACTGTTGGGCGACCATTTGGTTGTGTTGCTGCTGAATATGCGGCATATAACTTGCGGTAATCATGTCCACCGCGCTTTAACGCCCAGATTTGCTCATCTGACCAACTCGAAACCATGGCAGCAGTGCGTGGATCGCGGCCAAAGAAGTTTTCACGGACATATGCGCCGCTTTCACCCTTAAATGTTTGGTAATCGCCATCTAAAGTTGTATTCATCAAATTAACTAGCGCGCCTTCGCGATCCTGAGCCAACAGAGGATCCCATTCACGGCCCCATACGACTTTGATTACATTCCAACCAGCGCCACCGAAAATGGATTCAAGTTCTTGAATAATCTTGCCATTTCCACGAACCGGTCCATCAAGGCGTTGCAAGTTACAGTTAACAACGAAAGTTAAGTTATCTAACTTCTCGCGCGATGCCAGACCAATCGCACCCAAGGTATCTACTTCATCGACTTCGCCATCGCCAAGGAAAGCCCAAACATTTTGCTGGCTAGTATCTTTAATTCCACGATTATGTAAGTAACGATTGAAGCGCGCTTGATAGATCGCGTTGATTGGTCCGATACCCATCGAAACAGTTGGGAACTGCCAGAACTCAGGCATTAAACGTGGGTGTGGATATGAAGATAACCCGCCACCTTTATGCGAAAGTTCTTGGCGGAAACCATCTAACTGATCTTCGCTTAAGCGGCCTTCCATAAATGCGCGTGCATACATTCCGGGAGATGCGTGTCCTTGGAAGAAAACTTGATCTCCGCCGCCGGGATGATCTTGTCCGCGGAAGAAGTGGTTGAAACCAACTTCGTAAAGTGCTGCAGATGATGCATAAGTTGAAATATGTCCACCGACGCCGACACCTGGGCGCTGTGCACGGTGCACCAACATTGCAGCGTTCCAGCGAATAAATGCGCGGATGCGACGTTCAATCGCTTCATCACCAGGGAATGCAGGTTCGTGCTCAGGAGTAATTGTGTTGATGTAATCAGTATTGCGAAGTGCGGCGACGCCAATATTTTTTTCGTGCGCGCGCTGTAGCAACTTTAAAATCAAGTAACGAGCACGGACCGGTCCAGCGCTATTGAGTGCGGCATCGAATGAGGCCTGCCATTCAGCGGTCTCGGTCGGGTCGATATCTACTAGCTGGTCGATGATCTGATCTGGGACGCCGAAATTCTCGCTCATGGTCGTATTCTCGCGTGTACGCAGCGGTAGAGCAAAATCAGCCAATATTTACTCTCAGAAAACCCTTGTCAAAGGTCAAATGTTTCGGTGGACTTATCCCGTGGCAAAGGGGATGGGATTTGCTCAAGGCGAGATTGTCCTTGAAGTCGGTTATGACGCAGATTGTGATGACGTCTTACGTAAAGAGATCGCAGCAACCACCGGTACGAAATTTGTAGAAGGAACGGCCACTGAAGTCGTCGATGCCGTGCTCTTGTGGTGGCGCGATGGTGACGGAGATCTCGTAGATGAGTTGATGGATGCGCTGACTTATTTGAGTGAGACCGGACCAATTTGGGTTCTGACTCCCAAAGTTGGGCGCGATGGACACGTGGAGCCAAGTGATATTCAAGATGCCGCACCGATTGCCGGCCTCAGCCAAACATCAACGCTAGCTGTAGCAAATGATTGGACAGCAACTCGCCTAGTCGCACGAAAGGCTGGCAAGCGCTAGATTTCTCATATGACTCAAACAATTACAGGTTTATCAGTTGGATCCGTTGCTCCAGATTTTGAGTTAAAGGATCAGCACGGTGGAAAAGTTTCTCTCTCCTCATTTAAGGGAGATAAGAACGTAGTCGTTCTCTTCATTCCCTTTGCATTCACCGGAACTTGTACGGGCGAACTTTGCGCAATCCGTGATGATTTATCTGCATTCCAAAATGATGATGTTCAAGTTTTAGCAATCTCGTGTGATTCACCTTTTACTCAAAAAGTTTTCGCTGAAAAAGAGGGTTACAAATTCCCTGTGCTTGCAGATTTCTGGCCACACGGTGCAGCAGCCAAGGCTTTCCAAGTCTTTAACGAAGATTTGGGATGCGCGATGCGCGGTACTTTCATTATTGATAAATCAGGCGTGATTCGCTGGGCAGTCGTAAATGGCCTCGGAGATGCGCGTAATAATGGGGATTACAAGGCTGCAATCGCCGCTCTTTAGTTGAGGTAGTATTTGCCCAGCAACAATCGGGTGCTTAGCTCAGTGGTAGAGCGTCTCGTTTACACCGAGAATGTCGGGGGTTCGAAACCCTCAGCGCCCACCAGAAAATTCCATATGCTGTAAACACTCTTACGGAGGAAGTTATGAAGGCGACCCCGAGTGACCAGCGTTCAGTTTTAGATATCCAGAGCTTCGACTTCACAACCACTTCGCTAAATGCCAAAGCTGCGGCGCTTCCTGAAATAGCTGCCATCGCTTCATTAACGATTAAAGCCAATAACGCGCGAGATTTGCGCATTGCTGCTGAGACCGAGTTAAGCGATGTAAAGCGCGAGCTAACCCGAGCTGAAACAGATGTCGAACAAGTTGTCTCACGTATAACTAGAGACGAAACCCGTCTTGCATCTGGCACGGGCGCTGCAAAAGAACTTGAGCAATTGCAGCACGAACTGATCTCGCTAAATAATCGACGTAGCGAGCTAGAAGAAGTTGAACTGGAAATAATGATGCGCGTAGATGGAATTAAAGAGCGAATCAAGACCCTGCAAGAGGAAGAGGCCACCCTCGCTCTTGAGATCGCAAATCTAGAAATTGTTAAAGAGAATGCTTTGACTGTGATTGGCGCAGATTTAAGTGCGGCAGCCCAGGAGCGGGCAAAGACTGTTTCGAGTGTGAACCCAGAGCTTTTGGCGCTTTACGAGAAAATCCGCGCCTCAAACAATGGCACAGGCGCAGCAGCGTTGGTGGGCAATCAATGCAAAGGCTGTCACCTGACTCTAAACACCATTGAATTACAGCGAATCGCAGCTTTGCCCGAAGATGAATTAGTTCGCTGTGAAGAATGTCGATGCATATTGGTGCGTGACAAGTAAATGGCGCGACACTTCAAATTAACTGCCGATGGCGGTTCACGTGGAAACCCCGGCCCAGCAGGTTATGGAGCGGTTGTAACCGAAGGCGGAAAAATTGTTGCCGAACTCTTTGATGTAATCGGTATCGCAACAAATAACGTGGCTGAATACAGCGGATTACTTGCCGGCTTGAGCCATATTAATAAGTTAGATGCTGCTGCCACTGTTGAAGTAGCAATGGATTCAAAATTAGTTGTCGAGCAAATGTCTGGGCGTTGGCAGATCAAGCATGCAGATATGCGTGATCTAGCAAAGCAATGTCGCGCAGCGCACGACCCTTCTTTAGTTACTTACTCTTGGATTCCACGCGATGAAAATTCGCACGCAGATCGTTTGGCAAATAAAGCTTTAGATGGCGGTTCTGCCCACAAACCTGAAGCCCAAGTTCAGCAGAATTACTTATCAGAACGTATGCGCAGTGATGAAGTACCGACAATGATTTACATGGTCCGCCACGGTGAGACTGTCTTAACGCCTATGCGAAAGTTTTCAGGAGTGGGTCCATTAAATCCGGAGTTAACCGAAAAGGGACTGTCACAAGCTGCTGCTGTAGCAGGGGCGATTGCAAAATTAAATCCTGAAGTCTTAATTTCCTCACCGTTAGCGCGCACGACTCAGACCGCTCAGGCAATTGCAGCAGCTAC
>CANHRF010000027.1 GCA_947463335.1 Actinomycetota bacterium | reverse complement strand
CTTACTTTGTATAGCCCTTCATCGATTAGCGCGCGTCGTGCAGGAGCGCTGAGACCGATTTCAACCCAAGCGCCATCGACTGCGGCATAGGCATCTAAATCAACTTCACTGTTATTGGCTGAGTAATTTCTCGATTTAGATTTCGCAGCACGCCGTTCCGCTGCTTCTCGCATAATTTTGGCCTGCGTCATCTTTATCTTTGCCCGCGATTGTTTAGCCACAATTAAATATTAACCTGCTGGTGCGGGAGGCGGGACTTGAACCCGCACGCCGGAGCACAAGTTCCTAAGACTTGCGTGTCTGCCATTTCACCACTCCCGCTGGAGCGTCACGAGAGAATTTACTAACTCGTGTGATGGTTCATAGATTAGAGGTAAGCACGCCTTATGCAAAATTGCCGCTGCGGTAACCTTGCCTGGTGAGTTCGCATTCAGATCTTTTGGCAGCCCAGATCCAGGGCGCAATCTCGCGAGCCATTGAGCGTGGAGAGTTGATCGGAGCAGTGCCTGCGGTGATCCCGCTGGAGCGACCTAAAAATCGCGATCACGGAGATTACGCATCTTCTATTGCGTTGCAACTCGCCAAGCCAGCAGGAAAGAACCCGCGCGAAGTTGCCGAACTCTTAAAGAAAGATTTGGAACAACTTCCTGAAGTATCTGAAGTAAATATCGCAGGTCCGGGATTTATAAATATCACCTTAAATCGCGCTAGCCAAGCAGATTTAGTGCGGACCATATTAACTGCGCAGAACAGTTACGGCCGCGGTAGCGCGTTAGCTGGAGTGAAAGTTAACCTGGAATTTATTAGCGCAAACCCAACCGGGCCACTGCACTTGGGCCACACTCGCTGGGCTGCCGTTGGTGATGCGCTCGGACGTGTTTTAACTGCAGCCGGCGCCACTGTTTCGCGCGAGTTCTATATTAACGATCGTGGAAATCAGATGGATCTATTTGGGCAATCTGTGCAAGCTGCTGCGTTAGGTGAAGCGATTCCAGAAGGCGGATATCAAGGCAATTACATAAAAGATTTAGCAACAGCAGTTGTCACCCAGAATTCATCAATAACCAAGTTACCCGCCCCCGAGAGAGTAATTGCCTTTCGCGAAGCGGCATATCAATTGCAACTTAAAGATCAGCAACGAGTTTTAGATACCTTTAACACCCACTTTGATACCTGGTTCTCGGAACGCTCTCTTCACGACGGTGGAAGCGTTGAACATGGATTAGAAAAGCTGCGCAAGCAAGGACATGTCTTTGAAGTAGATGGTGCTACTTGGCTGCGCACAACCGACTTCGGCGATGATAAAGATCGCGTCTTAGTAAAAGCCAATGGCGAGTTAACTTACTTCTCCTCCGATACTGCGTATTACATCAATAAGCGCGAACGTGGCTTTGATATCTGCATCTATATGCTGGGCGCTGATCATCACGGATATATACATCGCTTAAAGGCGATTTCTGCGTGTGCAGGTGATAATCCTGAATACAACATTGAAATATTGATTGGGCAACTCGTAAAGATTATGGAAGGTGGGGAAGAGGTAAAACTCTCCAAGCGCGCTGGAACGATCATTACTTTGGAAGAGTTAGTCGAAAAAGTTGGAGTCGATGCCGCGCGTTACACGCTGATTCGCTATCCAGTAGATACGCCAATGGTGATGGATATTGATATTTTAAAGCGCAACACAAATGAGAATCCGGTTTATTACGTGCAATATGCGCACGCTCGTATTGCCGCAGTCTTGCGCAATGCCGCAGAGTTAAAAATTCCATCTGGGTTAGAACACTTTGATCCCGCACAACTTAGCCACGACCGCGAGAACGAGCTTCTTGGTTCTCTCGCTGAGTTCCCACGAGTTGTCGCCAGCGCTGCCGAACTTCGCGAACCTCACCGAGTTGCACGTTACCTCGAAGAATTAGCCGGGGTTTATCACGGTTTCTACGCCGATTGCCGCGTGCTTCCAATGGGAGATGAGCAAATTTCACCACTGCATAGCGCACGAATTAATCTCTGTGCAGCAACTCTGCAAGTACTGAAGAATGGCCTTGATCTACTTGGCGTAAATGCGCCAGAACGGATGTAAACCATGTGGTCGAGAAATATCTCATTCACTGATGGTGAATTACACCTGTCTGGAATATCGGCCTCTAAATTAGCAAAAGAATTTGGAACCCCCGCCTTCTTTATAGATGAAGCAGACTTTCGCGAACGCGCCATTGGTTGGAATAACGCGCTCCGTGACGAATTCGGTTCGCATGCCGGCACGGTTTACTACGCAGCAAAGGCATTTATCTCCGTCGCCGTAGCGCAGTGGATTAAAGATTGCGGAATCGGAATCGATGTCTGCACAGGGGGAGAGCTGGCTGTTGCCTTAGCCGGCGGGATTGATCCAGCCAAGATTGAAGTTCACGGAAACAACAAATCTTTATCAGAAATCGATCGTGCGGTATCTGTTGGAGTTAAAACCATTGTGATGGACTCACTACACGAGATTGATCGCGTCGCTGCCATTGCGCGTAAACATAAGAAAGTGCAAGGCGTGATGTTGCGCCTAACGCCGGGAATTCAAGCGCATACCCACGAATCTATTTCAACGGCGCACGAAGATGTGAAATTTGGTTTCTCTATTGCAAGCGGTGCTGCTTGGGCAGCAGTCGAAGCCACACTTTCTCATCCAGAACTTGAACTTCGTGGATTCCATTCACATATCGGTTCACAGATATTTGGCACTGAATCATTCCAACTCGCAGCCGATCGCTTGATCGCACTGCTTGGTAAATATCGCGACACATATGGCAAGGAACTTCCGGAGTTAGATCTAGGTGGGGGATATGGAATTGCCTACCTACCTGAAGATGAAACTTTAGAACCAGGCGAAGTTATGCCAGCTCTGCGCAGCGCAGTTACCGCGGCCTGTGAAAAGCATCGCCTTGCTATTCCAACAATTTCAATTGAACCCGGTCGCGCAATTGTGGGGCCGACAACATTTACTTTGTACGAAGTCGGAACAACAAAAGAAGTTGTACTTGAAGGTGGCGCAACCCGTCGCTACATATCAGTCGATGGCGGAATGAGTGACAATATCCGTCCATCTTTATATGACGCGCAGTATCACGCGGTTATTGCACAACGTGCATCATCCGCAAAAGCGATTTCTTCACGAGTCGTCGGAAAGCACTGCGAAACCGGAGATATTGTTATTCGTGATATCGCGCTGCCTTCAGATATCGCCCCTGGTGATTTGATTGCGATACCAGCCACCGGTGCATATGGCCGCAGCATGGCAAGTAATTACAACCACGTGCCCCGCCCCCCTGTTGTTGCAGTAAATAATGGAAAAGCCCGCGTAATTGTCCGTCGCGAAAATGAGGAAGATCTACTCGCACTTGATGTGAAAGAATAGGCAGATGAGCCCCGCAGATAAGCCTGTACGTATCGGCATGCTCGGCTGCGGCGTGGTCGGCAGTTCTGTGGCCCGCCTTTTATTGGCAGATACCGCTGAACTTTCTACCCGCGCCGGTGTGAAGATTGAATTATCTCGTATCGCAGTGCGCACCATTAAGCCTTACGAAGGAATCAACCCTGCTCTTTTCACAACCGATCCTTTCTCAATCGTTAACGATCCAGAGATTGATTTAGTAATTGAAGTTATTGGCGGAATCGAACCAGCGCGTGAATTGATAATGACTGCGATTGAAAATCGCAAATCTGTTGTGACCGCAAATAAAGCCCTGTTGGCTAGCCACGGTGCAGAAATGTTTACCGCCGCATACGCCAAGGGTGAAGATATTTATTACGAAGCATCTGTTGCTGGAGCGATTCCAATCATTCGTCCGATGCGCGATTCACTAGCCGGCGACTTTGTAACCCGCTTAATGGGAATCGTCAACGGCACAACAAATTACATCTTGACCAAGATGCACGAAGATAATCGTGAATTTGCTGATGTATTAAAGGAGGCGCAAGCGCTGGGCTATGCCGAGGCAGATCCAACTGCAGATGTTGAAGGATTTGATGCGGCAGCCAAGGCGGCCATTCTCTCCGGACTGGCCTTTCACACTCGCGTCACAGTCGATGATGTTTATCGCGAGGGAATTTCCAAGATAACTCTGGAAGATGTAAATATCGCCAAGTCGATGGATCACGTCATTAAGTTATTAGCTATTGCAGAGCTGACACCTGCAGATGAAATTTCAGTACGTGTACATCCCGTGATGTTGCATAAGAGCCATCCACTTGCTTCGGTTCGCGATGCTTACAACGCAGTGTTTGTAGAAGCTGAATCAGCTGGATCGCTAATGTTCTATGGACGTGGAGCAGGTGGCGCACCGACTGCATCGGCAATCCTGGGCGATGTCGTTGCTGTTGCTCGCCACATCGCACTTAACTCGGTTGGACAGCGTGAAACTGATTACGCAGATCGCGATATTGCACCGATTGAAAGCACAAAGACAAAGTTCTTAATCCGCCTTGAAGTAGCGGATAAAGCAGGTGTTTTAGCGGCAATTGCGACCACCTTTGCTAGCCACGGCGTCTCAATTCAAACTGTTAACCAAGCCGGCCGCAATAACGATGCTGAAGTAACCATTGTTACTCACTTAGCAACAGAAGGTGAACTTAAAGCAACTGTTGCTTCACTCACCGCTATGGATATGGTCAATAAGATCTCCAGCGTTATCCGCGTTGAAGGAGCGTTATCCGCATGAGTTTATTTAAAGGTAAAAAATCTGGCGCGCACCAATGGCGCGGAGTGATCGAGGAATATCGCGACCGCTTACCAGTTAGCGCAAAGACTCCTGTCGTAACTCTGCACGAAGGTGGAACTCCTTTAATTTACGCTTGCTATCTCTCTGAGCTTCTGGAAAATGAAGTCTGGTTAAAGTTTGAAGGCATCAACCCAACTGGTTCATTTAAAGATCGCGGAATGACAATGGCGATCTCTAAAGCAGCCGAAGATGGGGCAAAAGCGGTTATCTGTGCATCTACCGGAAATACGTCAGCAAGTGCTGCGGCATATGCAACTAAGGCAGGAATGATTTCTGCGGTTCTAATCCCGGCCGGAAAGATAGCAACTGGAAAGTTAGCCCAAGCGGTAATTCACGGTGCACAGATTTTGCAGGTTGATGGAAACTTTGACGATTGTTTAACACTGGCCCGCGAGCTATCTGAAAACTACCCAGTTGCTTTAGTTAACTCGGTGAATCCTTACCGAATTGAAGGACAGAAGACTGCAGCATTTGAAGTAATAGATATGTTGGGTTTTGCTCCCGATATCCACGCACTTCCGGTTGGTAACGCGGGAAATATCACTGCATATTGGAAGGGCTACAACGAGTACCGTAAAGATGGAATCTCTAAATCACTTCCACAGATGTATGGCTTCCAAGCCGCCGGCGCTGCACCGCTTGTTAAAGGAAAGCCAGTTCTGAAGCCGGAAACAATTGCAACCGCGATCCGCATTGGAAATCCAGCATCTTGGGATCAGGCGATTGAAGCGCGCGATAAATCAGGTGGCGTAATTGATTCAGTCACAGATAAAGAAATCTTGGCTGCATATGCAATTGTTGCGGGTAAAGAAGGCGTATTTGTTGAGCCTTCTTCAGCGGCAGGTATTGCAGGTTTAATTAAATATAAGAAGGCGGGCAAATTGCCGAAGGGCAAGAAGATTGTCATTACTGTTACTGGACACGGCTTGAAAGATATTTCTTGGGCGTTAGAGAAATTTGCTAAGCCTAAGGTTGTAAAAGTTAACGCCACTGCCGCCGCGAAGGCGTTGGGTTTAAAGTAATCGCTATGGCTAAACCAACCTTCAAAGCCAATCCAATTCAGGTTCAAGTACCGGCTTCAAGTGCCAACTTAGGCCCAGGTTTTGATGCATTTGGTTTAGCACTTGGCATGCATGATCGATATGTCGCACAGATTTTAGATGATGCTGGTTTAGATATTGATGTCACTGGTGAAGGTGCGGATGAAGTCCCACGCACCGATAAGAACTTGCTTGTTAAGGCGATGTATAAAGGATTTGATTTTCTTGGTGGGAAACCAAAAGGGGTCGCAGTCCGCGCATTAAATGTGATTCCTCACGGTCGCGGCCTTGGTTCTTCGGCAAGTGCAATAGTTGGCGGTCTATCTCTAGCGCGCGCTCTTGTGTTAACAGGCAGCGACAAAATGAGCGATGAAAAGTTATTGCAACTGGCGACCGAGATGGAAGGCCATCCTGACAATGTCGCGGCAGCTCTTTACGGAAATGCCGTCGTTGCTTGGCAAGAAGATCAGCACGGCAAGATCGTTGCACAAGCAATCTCGTTGAGCGTTGATACTCGTATCCGCGCAATTGCCTTTATTCCATCTACTGCGGTTTCTACATCGAAGGCGCGCAAGATGTTGCCAGAGACAATTCCACATCGTGATGCCGCAAAGAATTCTGCAAACTCCGCGCTCTTGGTTCACGCGCTCACATTGCGCCCAGATTTACTCTTTAGAGCGACTGAAGATTTCTTGCATCAGTCATATCGCAGCGAGGCGATGCCAGCATCATTTGCCTTGTTAAATAAGTTGCGTGGCGCTGGAGTAGCAGCATTTATTTCAGGCGCGGGGCCAACTGTCCTTGCCCTGCACACAGGCAGCGAATCAGATGTGGCTGAATTAATCCGCGCCGCAGGAAGTAAATTTGAAGCTAAATCCCTAGAGATTTCTCGCACTGGAGCGATGGTTCTCTAGCCAATTTCCTTATTTTTCCTGATTTTGCCGCCCACTGCGGCGAGGTGCTATGGTTAACCCACTTGCTCAGCCGGAAGTTACGGTGAAAGTCGGCAGGTAATCAATTCCAAATAACCAGGCTTTCTGCTTTTACGAACTCAATGCGCGTAGACGAAGCCCTAAATGAAAAGATAGAGATGACAGATCAAGATCAAGTCAAGGATGTAGAACCAGTTCGTTCGAATAGTCCTGAATTAGCAGCAATGAGCCTTCCTAAGTTAAAGGAAGTTGCCGCGCAACTAGGTATCGATGGCGCATCAAAGCTAAAGAAAGATGCACTTGTAACCGCGATCGCAGATTTACAGGCCGCAAACCGCGAAGCTGCCAAAGCAGAACGCGAAGCACGTCGCGAAGCTCGCAACGCTAAGAAGAATTCCAGCCGCGAAAACACACAGAACAACTCAAGTGATGATGACGGCGATGATGAAGGCTCAAACGATGGCCAAGACAATGGACCACGCGATAACGACCGCAACTTTGCTGGTCGCGACCGTGGACGTGGCCGTGATCGCAACCGGGGCCGTGATCGAAACCGCGAACGTGGACCGCGCGAAGAGCGTGAACCAGTAATTGGTGAAGATGATGTTCTAGTCCCAGTCGGCGGTCTCGTTGACATTATGGATAACTACTCATTTATTCGCACTGGTGGTTACCTGCCAGGACCAAACGATGTCTATGTTTCACAGCAGCAAGTACGTAAATACGGACTGCGCAAAGGTGATGTAGTAACCGGCCAAGTGCGTCAAGCGCGCGAAGGTGAACAGCGCCAGAAGTACAACCCACTAATTACTCTCGAAACAATAAATGGCGTAACTCCAGATGAAGCGCGTGGACGCGTTGAATTCGGCAAGTTAGTTCCGCTCTACCCACAAGAGCGTCTGCGCCTTGAGACTGAGCCAAATATTCTTACAACTCGCGTTATCGATTTAATTGCGCCAATTGGTAAAGGCCAGCGCGGACTTATCGTTTCGCCACCAAAGGCTGGTAAGACAATGGTCTTGCAATCAATCGCAAATGCGATCACAACCAACAATCCTGAGTGTCACTTAATGGTTGTTCTAGTTGATGAGCGTCCAGAAGAAGTTACTGATATGCAACGCTCCGTAAAGGGCGAAGTTATCGCTTCAACTTTCGATCGCCCAGCAGATGATCACACCACGATTGCAGAGCTAGCCATTGAACGCGCTAAGCGACTAGTCGAGCTAGGCCACGACGTTGTCGTTCTGCTCGATTCAATTACTCGCTTAGGTCGCGCCTACAACATTGCAGCTCCTGCATCAGGCCGCATCCTTTCGGGTGGCGTTGATTCAGCGGCGTTGTATCCACCTAAGAAGTTCTTCGGTGCGGCACGTAATATCGAAGATGGCGGATCGCTAACCATTCTTGCAACCGCACTTGTTGATACTGGTTCTCGTATGGATGAAGTTATCTTCGAAGAGTTCAAGGGCACTGGAAATATGGAGCTCATCCTCGATCGTAAGATGGCTGATAAGCGAATCTTTCCAGCAGTTAACGTTGTTGCTTCAGGTACTCGTAAGGAAGAAATTCTTATGGGAAGTGAAGAACTTAACATTGTCTGGAAGTTGCGTCGCGTACTTCACGCCCTCGAACCACAGGCTGCTTTGGAGTTGCTACTTGAGAAGATGAAGGGCACTAAGTCCAACGTCGAGTTCTTGATGCAGATCCAGAAGACAACTTCAGGTTCTGACGACAGCAAGTAATTTCTAGAGCGCGATTTATGGCTCTAGAAATACATCTTTAACTATTGAGTTAATGAGATTTGCGTATAGCTCCGCGTCTACCGGGGAGTCGCTTGAATCATCAACAATCTTGCCCAAGGTGTATGCCTGGACAAAGATCGCGATCGATTTCGCATCGTTACTCTTTTTAAAGAAGCCACGCTCTTGGGCCTCTCGCACGAGATCGGCTAAAGATTCGGTTAGCTGATTCTGCAAAACCTGAAGCTGTAACGCCAACCTAGGACTGTTATCTGCTTTTGTCAGAACTTCTGCACGGAAGAAACGTTCGCTCTTTAAATTACGATCTTGTGACGCCTTAGTTACTTCAACCAAGGTTCGATAAACATCATCACTATTCTTTGCTGAGATAAGCATTGTTGTAAAAGTATCTAAATTAACATTTACCCATCGCGCGTATCGACGTAAAAGCGCAGTCTCAATGAGATGTTCAAGATCTTCAAAGTGATGATAGAGCGATCCCTTCGAAATCCCAGATTGGGTCAGAACCATCTCGCTAGAAATTTCGCGTGGGTGCATTGACTTAAGCAAGTGCGAAGTCGTCTTGATTAACTTCTCTTTGGTCGGGTGAAGGTTTTCAGCCATAGGAGAAGTCAAGCACGCTCTCTACCGTCTAATTGACTCAATTTAGATGGTTTACCTTATTTTGCCGCTCACCGTGCGTGGGGCTCAGCCCAGATTCGGCAAATTCCACCGCCTGAGCGCAAGGCATTCACAAACTCTTCACAAAGTGCAGGCGCAGTATCGCCTTATCAGCGAGCCGCCCGGTTAGCGATGAAGGAGTAGAAAATGTCAAAGTCTAAGAAGTTTATTGCAACAGCAATTATTGCAACATCGCTAATTGGCGGAGTTTCATCAGCATCTGCTGCAGATACCAAAGAGGCTGCAATTGCTCGCGCACAAGCACAGGCAACCTTTCAAGCAGAGGTAAATAACTACGTAAATGCACATCGCGCAATTATGGACACGCTACGTGCCGCAAATGCTAAAGCGCTTTCAGATTTTCAAGCAGCTCTCGCAAATGTCACAACAGATGCAGAGTTGAAAGCAGCCAAGGATGCACGTAAGGCTGCCGTTAAAGCTGCTGGGGAAAGTGCAAAGGCGGCAAAGGCTGCTCTTGTAAAGCCAGCAAAACCAGCGAAGGCTCCAAAGGCTCCAAAGGCATAACTTTTCACGTCGAGGGCGAGTAAACCGCAAAGTCCGCGCTAGTCCCGCACGGATTTTGCGGTTTTCTCTTTTCGCGAGAGGATAAGCACCTAGCCATAACCTATGGCGATGACCTGGTTCACCGCTTAACGCGGACCCAGACATAGAAAAGGAAAACGAATGAAGCCAGAGATCCACCCAGAATATAAAGAGACCCAAGTAACTTGTGGTTACGGTTATCGCGAAACTGCCGCAGCAAATCGTTCAGGCCCTTGCTCTCGGGTACAAAAACCGCAGGACGTAACAAGGCGCGGATGTTCAG
>CANHRF010000026.1 GCA_947463335.1 Actinomycetota bacterium | reverse complement strand
CTGTAAATGCGCGCACCCTTATCTTGGATTAAAGAGTTTGTGGAAATTCCTAGCGGGATTTCAGCTGAACAGATCGCCGAAGGGCTAATCAGGGTTGGCTTTGAAGTTGAAGAGGTTATTGAATCTGGAGCGGGTCTAACTGGACCGCTCAAGTTTGCCAAAGTCTTATCTATAGAGGAGATAACAGAGTTTAAGAAACCGATTCGCTATGTCGGGCTTTATTGCGGTGAGAAGGAAGTTCGCTATGTAATCTGCGGCGCCACTAATTTCGCGGTCGGCGATATCGTGGTTGCAGCGCTACCTGGAGCGGTCCTTCCCGGAGATTTCAAAATTGCTGCGCGTGAAACTTATGGCAAGACATCCAACGGAATGATCTGTTCCTCACGCGAACTAGGTCTTGGTGAAGATCACTCTGGCATTATGGTCTTCGCTGAAGGTGACGTCGAAATCGGAAGCGATGCGATTAGCGGTCTTGAAATACATGACACCATCTTTGATATTGCGGTTAATCCAGATCGAGGATACGCGTTAAGTATTCGCGGTGTGGCGCGCGAAGTAGCGGGATCGCTGGGACTGAAGTACTTGGATCCAGTTGATGCGCTTCGTGAAGTTAAGTTCAAAGATACTGGGACTGGCGTTAAGGCAAAGATTGAAGACCCAGCAACTGCTTCGGTTTTCTACCTTCGCACACTTTCGGACTTTGATCCCTCGGCCCGCACTCCGATGTGGATGCGTCAGAGAATTGAAAAGATGGGGATGCGTTCCATCTCGCTAGTTGTTGATGTTACGAATTATGTGATGCTGGAGCTAGGTCAACCTCTCCACGCTTTTGATAAGGCGAAGATCGCAGGCGGACTCACCATCAAACGCGCGGGCAAAGCGCAATCATTTACAACTTTGGATGGACAGGTGCGTCAATTAGATCCTGATGATTTGATGGTTTGCGATGACAAGGGTCCTTTGGCTCTCGCCGGAACTATGGGCGGGCAGTCATCTGAAATTTCCGAGAGCACAACTGAGATTGCGCTGGAAGCAGTTCGTTTCGATCCTGTCTGTGTAGCTAAGAATTCTCGTCGCCATAAACTCTCGTCGGAAGCATCTCGCCGTTTAGAGAGAAGCGTTGATCCTTCACTCGCTGAGTTTGCTTCAGCCAGATTCGTTCAATTACTGACTGCGCATAGTTCAGCGAAGCATGTGGCAACAGTGGTTGTTGGAGAACCTAGATACGCACCTCTGATTGATCTAGATCCAGATTTCATTCCAAAGCTATTAGGGTTAGAGATTTCCCCATCGGAGATAGCCCGCCTCCTGCGCATTATCGGCTGCGATGTTGATGAGAAGAGTTTCGTAGTTGATCCTCCATCGTGGCGTCTAGATCTATTAACTCCCACAGATTTAGCGGAAGAAGTTGCGCGAATGATCGGGTACGACAAGATTCCGTCTATCTTGCCACCACGCCCTAATCACGCTTCTCTGACTCCAACCCAGAAACGTCGGCGTGCAATTGCTGCAATGCTGGCGGCACGTGGACTGGCTGAAGTTCAAACTTTCCCATTTACCAATAAAGAGACGATTGATCAAATGGGATTCGTTGGTGAAAGAGCAGCGACTTATAAAATAGCGAATCCAATGTCAGATGAAGCTCCACTGATGCGCGTGCATTTAGTTCCAGGTTTAATTGAAGTCGCGGCGCGCAATATCAGTCGTGGCGCGAAAGACTTTGCGATATTTGAAATGGGTTCAATCTTCAGAAGTTCGCAGAAATTAACTGCTGCGATTTCACCGGAAATCGGATCACGTCCGGATGCTAAGACGATCGCGGCAATTTACGCCAGCGTTCCACCGCAAGCCTTCCATGTCGCAGGTCTGCTCGTTGGAAAGAGCGAGAGTGAAGATTGGCAAGGGAAAGCGCGCGCCTATAACTGGCAAGATGCGATCGCCTACGCACAAGATATTTTACGTTTATGCAATCTGCAGTGGAGTATCAAACGTTCGGATTTCGCACCATGGCACCCTGGTCGCTGCGCTGAGTTAGTTGTCGACGGTAAGGCGGTGGCTCATGCGGGTGAGATTCATCCTCGAATAATTGCTAAGTACGGGCTACCAGAGAGAAGTGTTGCCTTTGCAGTTGGGTTAAGCGCTCTTCCCGATTCTGAAATTGTGCGCCCTACCCGAGTTGGAACCATGCCGGCGGCGGTGCAAGACGTAGCGTTAATTGTTGACGCGAAGATATCTGCGCTAGAAGTTGAAACGGCGTTGCGAAGCGGGGCAGGGGATTTGCTCGAATCAATTTCGCTCTTTGATCGCTACGACAAGCTCGGCGATGGCAAAATTTCTCTCGCATTCACTCTAACCTTCCGCGCATCCGATCGCACTCTGACGGGTGCCGAGGTCTCCGAAATGCGTGAAGCTGCGGTTAAGGCGGCAACAAAAGCCACCGGGGCGGTACTGCGCACAGGCTGAGACTGAATAATTATGCATTTTTATGCATAATTATGCTACAGTGCGCCTATGAAAGTTGGAGTAATTGGTGCAAGTGGATATGCCGGTGGAGAGTTATTGCGCCTACTGGATACTCACCCGCAATTTGAAGTCTGCGCTGTCACGGCGCACTCAAACGCGGGAGAGTTGATTACCTCCATACATCCACATCTGACGAGCTATGCAGGAAGAACTTTCAGCGCATTTACGCCCGCTGATTTTGATTGCTGCGAGTTGATCTTTCTCGCGTTGCCACACGGTGAAAGTGCCAGCGTCATCGCTTCTTTACACAGCGAGGCGAAGATCGTTGACCTCGGTGCGGATTATCGTTTAGAAGATAGCGCTAGCTGGTTGAAGTATTACGGTGGAACCCACGCCGGTACTTGGACCTACGGTGCACCAGAACTGCCAGGAGCACGTGAATTAATTGTGAAATCAAACCGTGTGGCAAACCCTGGTTGTTATGCAACTGCGATCGCTCTCGGAACAGCTCCGGCTGCGAAGATTGCGGATATCAGCGACGTTGTTGTTGTCGCGGCATCTGGAACCACCGGAGCGGGTAGAAGCGCCAAGATAAATCTTATTGCTAGCGAAGTTATGGGAAGTCTCAGTTCTTACAAATTCGGGGGAGTACACCAGCACACTCCAGAGATAGAAGAAGCGATAACCCGCGCTACAGGAGTCTCAGCGAAGATTTCTTTCACGCCAATACTTGCCCCAATGCCACGTGGAATTCTGGCAACGATCACTATGAAATTGCTCCCTGGTGTGAGTAAAGAGCAGGCGCGGGCGGCCTATCAATCTGCGTATTCACGTGAAGAGTTTGTATCTCTACTACCTGAGAGTGTTATGCCAAAGACCTCTTCGGTTCTCGGAAGTAACTCTGTTGCAATGCAAGTTGCGATCGATGAACACACCAATCGATTGGTGGTTAGCGTTTCTATTGATAATTTAGTGAAAGGTGCTGCCGGACAGGCGATCCAGAACGCCAACATTATGTGCGGTCTTGGCGAGAACCTCGGATTAACCGCTCAAGGTATCGGCGCATGAATCTGCCAAATGGCTTTACCGCTGGTTCCTGCGCGGCTGGCTTAAAGAGTTCAGGCGCCCTTGATCTAACCCTGATCGTAAATAGCGGTCCAAAGTTTGGCGCCGCTGCCGTTTACACATCTAATCAAGTAATCGCCGCGCCCGTAATTTGGAGTAAGCAAGTAACCAAGGGAAAGATAGTTCGAGCAGCGATTCTTAATTCGGGCGGCGCAAATGCCTGTACTGGAACACAAGGTTTTGCAGATACACACAAGACAGCAGAGCACGTAGCTGATGTTCTAAAGATTTCATCTAGCGAAGTAGTTGTCTGTTCGACCGGCTTAATAGGTGAGCTACTTCCGATGCCTAAGATTCTTGATGGAATCGATCTGATAGCAAAGAACCTTTCTGTTGATTCTTTGCAAGAAGTTGCTCAGGCGATAATGACTACCGATAGCGTCGCCAAGGTTGCGCATGTAAAGAGTCCAACTTTTGAAGTCTCTGGAGTTGCCAAAGGCGCTGGAATGCTAGCTCCCGCTTTAGCCACCATGTTGTCAGTAATTATGACCGATGCAATATTGCCTGATGAAGCGCAAGAGATTTTTCAACGAGTCTGCGACCGCACTTACAACCGAATTGATTCAGATGGATGCACATCGACAAATGACACAGTTTTATTGATGGGATCTGGGGCGAGCGAGTACCAACCAACAATCGAAGAACTTGAGTCGACTCTGATGCAAGTATGCGGATCTCTAGCCCAGCAGTTGATCGCTGATGCTGAAGGGTCAACCAAGACGGTTGCGATTAAGGTTTCTGGCGCGGCAAGTGAAGACGATGCGGTGAAAGTGGCACGCGCCTGTGCCCGTAATAACTTATTGAAGTGCGCGATCTTCGGTGGTGATCCGAATTGGGGGAGAGTGCTTGCTGCAGTTGGAACTGCTCCAGTTAAATTAAATCCGCTAGATATTGATGTCACCCTCAATGGTGTGCAAGTTGCAAAATCCAGCGCTCCTTTCGCAGATCGTAGCCAAGTTAGTTTTAAAGATCGCCTTGTGACTATTGATATAGATCTCAAATTGGGTAGTGCGCACGCGACAGTGTTTACAAATGATTTGTCACACGATTATGTTCACGAGAATTCGGCCTACGCAACGTGATAGTCGTTAAATTCGGTGGCCACGCGATGCGAGATGAAAATGGCGCATTCGCTAAAGCTATTGCATCCGCACAGCGCAACGGTGTCGCTCTTGTGATCGTCCATGGTGGCGGGCCACAGATCGACGCTGCCCTAAAGATAGAAGAGATAACCTCCGAGTTCTTAGGCGGTTTTCGGATTACAACTCCAGAGATTTTCGAAGTTGTAGAACGCGTCCTCGCAGACGAAGTGGGTCCCGGGATCGCAAAATCACTTCAGAAGGAAGGTGTGAGCGCCGTTGCATTGTCGGGTCGCAAAACAGAATCGTTCATCGCCGAACCTTTACGCCAATTAGTTGATGGTACGAAGGCAGATTTAGGTTTGGTGGGAGTTATCACTGCGGTCAATCCACAAGCGATTCAGAACGCGTTAAAGGGTGGTCAGCTTCCAGTGATTTCACCGATAGCGACTGATGAAAAATTCACCGGTGGCCTTAATGTAAATGCAGATTTAGCAGCGGCTGCAATAGCCGGTGCTTTAGATGCGGAGTGTTTGATAATTATGACCGATGTTGCCGGAATTTACCGCGCTTGGCCTGATCTTGAGTCGCTGATTACCCAGATCACTGCATCGGAATTAGCGGATATTAAATCTTCTTTCACAGAAGGTATGGCTCCAAAAGTTCAAGCTTGCTTAGATGCAATTAAAGGTGGTGCTAGCGCGGTGCGAATCATTGATGGAACCGATCCATTGGCCTTTGCTGCTGCGCTAAACAATAGTGGAGGAACGTTGGTGACTAAGTCATGACCAAGAAAGCAAAGAGTTCAGTCGCCTGGAGCGATGTAATGCAGGGCAATTACGGTGAGCCGAAGATAACTCTGAAATCTGGAAAAGGACTGGTTGTCACAGATGCTTCTGGCAAAAAGTATCTAGATTTCCTTGGTGGCATCGCGACAAATGTATTGGGGCACGCACATCCAGTTGTGGTTAACGCCGTTTCGAAACAAGTAGCGACTCTGGGCCATGTCAGCAATTTTTATAGCCACCCATCAGGAGTCGCCCTAGCTGCAAAGTTGCAAGAGCTAACTGGTGATAACACCGCCAGGGTTTTCTTCTGTAATTCTGGGGCGGAAGCAAACGAAGCGGCGCTGAAGCTTTCCCGCAAGACCGGGCGGAGCAAGATTGTGGCAACTGTTGGTTCATTCCACGGTCGAACTATGGGTGCGCTATCGCTAACCGGACAGCCAAGTAAACGGAACCCTTTCAAACCTCTGCTCAAAGATATAAAGCACGTAGCTTTTGGTGATATCGCCCAAATGCGCAAAGCGGTAAGCAAGAAAACCGCAATGGTAATCGTTGAACCAATTATGGGTGAGGCGGGTGTAATTGTTCCGCCCTTTGGTTACTTAAAAGAGTTGCGTGATATCTGCAGTCAACATGGAGCCTTACTAGTTTTCGATTGCGTGCAGACTGGAATTGGTCGCACAGGTACTTGGTTTGGCTACGAAGAAGAAAAGATTCGTCCAGATGTAATCACTTTGGCGAAGGGGTTAGGCGGCGGTTTACCCCTCGGCGCAATGATCACGTTGGGTAGCAACTCTCCGCAATTCGCACCGGGCGAGCACGGCACCACATTTGGTGGCAACCCCATTGCTGCTGCAGCTGGGCTAGCCGCGATTGAGTTCATAACAAAGAATCGCTTAATGGCTTCGGCGAAGAGTTTTGAGAAACGTCTCAAGATTAAGTTGGGCGCGGTCAGGGGAGTCACCGAAGTTCGCGGACGTGGATTGCTTTTGGGTATCGGCCTTGATGGCCCTTATGCAAAAGGTCTTTCCGAGAAGTTAACTTCTCGCGGAGTTTTAGTTAATGCGCCAAACGATGAAACTATTCGAATTGCACCTGCGCTCATCGTTAGCAAAGTTCAAATCGATCGATTTATAGCAATCTTCACACAATGTATGCAGGAGGTGGATCGTGGCTAAAGTCTTAAACTCATCATCAGTTTCTGCTCGCCGTTCGAAGGCGATCTCATTGATAAAGGCAGGTGTGGTTCATTCACAATCTGATTTAGTGAAGCTACTTAAGAAGGCGGGCTTTGCCGTTACTCAAGCCACGGCCAGCCGCGACTTGGAAGAAGTTGGTGCAGTTCGGGCGCGCAATGAATTTGGAGAGCTGATCTATCAGATCGGATCCACATCAGATGGCGCGATCTCTAAATCAATGCCGCTACCTTCTGACCTCATTCTCTCAATCGAGTCATCGGGAAATCTAGCCGTTGTTCGCACGCCTCCGGGTGGCGCACAGTTTTTAGCAAGCTCCCTGGATAATTCAGGGATAGCTAGCATCATTGGAACAATCGCCGGCGACGACACGGTCTTAGTTGTATCTAAGAAGTCCAACGGTGGAGCGGAATTAGCGAAAGAATTGCTCTCATTCAGTAAGGTTTCTCGAAATTCTAGCGGCAAGCGGAAGGCGAAAAGATAATGGCTCTCTGGGGTGGACGTTTTTCAGATGCACCTGCTGATGCCGTCTTCGCTCTTTCTCGTAGCGTTGACTTTGATTGGCGCCTTGCTCCATACGATCTACGTTCCTCACTCGCACATCTGCGCGTGCTAA
This sequence comes from Actinomycetota bacterium, assembly GCA_947463335.1. The sequence goes on along the minus strand of CANHRF010000026.1, from coordinate 2,922 downwards.
AGAGTTCTGGCTTACTGACCGATGACATTGCTAAGAAGATCGAAAAGGCTTTAAGGGAGTTAATTGCAGAAGTTGCTGCAGGTAAATTTCTCCCACTCAAATCAGATGAAGATGTGCACAGCGCGTTAGAGCGCGGACTTACCGAGAAGATCGGAGAAGTCGGTGGATCTTTACGGGCTGGTCGTTCTCGTAACGACCAGGTTGCGACAGATCTCAAGCTCTTTGCGATTGATCATATGCTCGATATTGCGGATCAGATCACTAAATTGCAGGATGCTTTGATCGCAAAGGCCAATGAATACAGTGATGCACCAGCACCTGGTTTTACTCATATGCAACATGCTCAACCTGTTCTCTTTGGCCACGAGTTAGCAAAGCATCTACACGCCTTTGCTCGAGACCTGGATCGGATTCAAGATTGGCTAACTCGCACAGCGGTAAGCCCATTGGGGTCGGGCGCTCTCGCCGGATCAGGACTTGGTTTAGCTCCTGAAGTCACGGCGAAAGATCTGGGCTTTACAAGTTCATCTGCGAATAGCATCGATGGGGTAGCAGATCGCGATTTCGTTGCGGAAGCGCTCTTCATCATTTCAATGGTCGGTGTTCACCTGTCACGAATCGGCGAAGAATGGTGCATTTGGGCAACCACTGAATTTGGTTGGGCGAAAGTTGCAGATGCTTACTCAACAGGTTCTTCGATAATGCCGCAGAAGAAAAATCCAGATATGGCAGAACTTGCGCGCGGCAAGGCCGGAAGATTGATTGGCAATTTAACTGGCGTCCTTGCAATGCTCAAGGGTCTACCTTTCGCTTACAACCGTGATTTACAAGAAGATAAAGAGCCGCTCTTTGACTCGATAGACACCCTGCGATTAGTTCTGCCGGCAGTCACTGGAATGATTGCGACCACTGAATTTGATCGCGAGAAAATGTTGAAGGCTGCGCCCGAAGGATTCTCATTAGCGACAGAAGTTGCCGATTTCTTAGTTCGAAAGGGCGTTCCCTTTGCGCAAGCACATGAAGCCGCAGGTAAATGTGTCGCTATTTGCGAAGCAAAAGGGCTACAACTTCACGAACTTAGCGAAACGGACTTGCAAGGAGTTCACCCATCGCTGACTGCTGATATTAAGCAATCGCTAACCGTAAATGGCGCGATCGCTTCACGCACCACAGTTGGAGCAACTGGCCCAGCAGCTCTGAAGCAACAACTCACTGATGTTAAAGGTGGAAATAGCGCGGCGAAGGCGAAAATATCCAACCAGATCAGCGCCTTTTCCGAGATGATGGGACAGTGACTCCAACGATGTCTCCACAATCTAAAGAGCTAATTGATGACCTCAAATGGCGCGGTCTATTCTCGCAATCAACTGATGAGGCAGCGCTGGTTGCAGCTCTTGCTAAGCCCACAACTCTCTACATCGGCTTCGACCCAACTGCCCCAAGCCTCCACGTAGGCAATCTCGTCGTTCTTCTGGCGTTGCGTCGCTTCCAATTAGCAGGACATATCCCGATCGCCCTGGTTGGGGGAGCGACTGGTTTGATCGGTGATCCCAGCGGCAAGAGTGAAGAGCGTTCTTTAAATACCACAGACACTGTGGCGAGTTGGGTCGAGCGGATTCGCCAACAAGTTTCGAAGTATCTAGATTTTAACGCGCCGTCGAATGCAGCGATTGTTGCAAATAACTTAGATTGGACTGCGCCACTTTCAGCGATTGAATTTATGCGCGATATCGGAAAGCACTTTAGCGTCAATCAAATGTTAGCGAAGGATTCTGTTTCCTCGCGTCTTGAATCAGGTGGAATTTCTTACACCGAATTTTCTTATCAGGTACTGCAATCATTTGATTTCTTGGAACTTTACCGACGTTACAACTGCACCCTGCAACTCGGCGGATCTGATCAATGGGGAAATATAGTTGGTGGTCTCGATTTGATTCGTAGAGTTGAAAGTGGAAGTGGCCACGCACTTACAATCCCGTTACTTGCAAAGGCTGATGGAAGTAAGTTCGGAAAAACTGCTGGGGGAGCGATTTGGTTAGACCCAGAGATGACATCTCCGTACGCTTTCTTCCAGTATTGGTTAAACACAGATGATAAAGATGTAATAAACTTCCTTAAAGTTTTCTCTTTCAAGTCAAAGAGCGAGATCGAAGAACTTGAGAAAGTTCATAATGAGAACCCGGGCGCACGTGAAGCCCATCGCGCACTTGCTCGTGAGTTAACGAGCCTGGTTCATTCCGAAGATATTTGTAACCGTGTCGAAATCGCAGCGCGCGCACTCTTTGGTCAAGGCGATTTAACAGAGTTAGATGAAGCAACTCTTGCATCTGCGCTGGCTGAACTGCCACGAACTACAGTTAAGAGTGGGGAAGCGATGCCGACATGGGTCGATCTGCTTGCCGCCACCGGCGTAGTCGAATCTAAATCAGCGGCGCGACGAATCGTTAAAGAAGGTGGCGCGTATTTGAATAACGAGAAGATTGCGGCAGAGGATTTCGCACCCCAAAAAAGTGACTTTTTATGCGGTAAATATGCACTTTTACGAAAAGGCAAGCGCGATTTAGCTGCCGTTGAATTGATCTAAAAGCCATCTCCGCTAGCGTTTTTCGCGATTTTTACGTATAAAAACGGCAATTTTCGGACTTTTCGTAGTATGACCAATCCCACTGGCCCAGCGGATCAGCCGATTTGACCCCCTCACCCCAAGGCGCCTATAGTTACGCTCCTTGCTGTGGAACGGACGATTTAGGCCGTACAGCATCTTCCAGATCTAGCTAGTTCAGAGGCCGGTTTGACCGTGCCCGCGTAAATGGACTAGATTTGGCGGTCTGCCCTGAAAATCGGTCATAAGCCGAAACGCAGTGCGCATCCGTACCTTGAGAACTCAACAGCGTGCCATAAGTCAATGCCAGAAGATGGCTT
>CANHRF010000025.1 GCA_947463335.1 Actinomycetota bacterium | reverse complement strand
TCGGTCTATTTCACGCGAGAATGGGCGGCATGGCCGACCTCGACTCAAAATTGGTAAATGTAGTCGGTGACCGCACGGCGAAAGTTCTAGATAAAGTCTTTGGCTACCGAACACTCTCAGATTTGATTCATCATTATCCACGCAGATATTTAGTCCGTGGTGAGTTAAGCGATATCGCAGAATTAAAAGAGGGCGATGAAGTAACAGTTCTCGCAGAAATCTTTAGCTCCACTTCACGCAAGTTGCACGCACGCAAGGGGAGCATCCTTGAGGTAATCGTCACTGATGGAAGCGCAAAGATGTCACTTACCTTCTTCAATCAAGCTTGGCGGGAGAAAGATCTACGAGTAGGTCGGCAAGGACTCTTTGCCGGCAAAGTTGGGGTCTTTAACGGAAAGCGACAGTTAGCGCACCCGGATTACGAAATGATTCCGGATGGCGATGATGTTGATTCGGCAGTTGCAGAATTTGCCGGAAAGTTTCTGCCGATGTATCCCGCATCTGCAAAATTGCCATCTTGGAAGATCGCGCAATGTATTAATCTGGCTATCGGTGGCTTAGATGAAATTGCAGACTTTATGCCCGAGCAGATCTTGGCTGAGCGGGGATATCCAACGCTGCAACAAGCGATTGTTCAGATCCACAATCCAGTAGATCTGGATAGCGCAGCAAAATCGCGGGAGAGAATCACCTTTGATGAAGCGTTCTTAATGCAATTGCTTCTCCTGGAGCGCCGTGCGCAATTGCGTTCGCTAAAGACCACAGCAAGAGTCGCCAAGAGTTCCGGAATTCTTACCGCCTTTGATGATGCGCTACCTTGGCAATTAACTGCTGGACAACGCGAAGTTAGCGAAGAAATAGAACGTGATCTGGCAGCACCGATTCCGATGCATCGTTTATTGCAGGGTGAAGTTGGTTCTGGAAAAACAGTGGTTGCGCTGCGGGCCATGTTGGCGGTTATTGATAGCGGGGGACAGGCTGCGCTCTTGGCTCCAACTGAAGTATTAGCGGCGCAACATTTGCGAACAATCGAGAAGCTGTTGGGGCCACTCGGACAAGGCGGAATGTTGGGTGGCGTAGAAAATGCAACCCAAGTAACTCTGCTTACTGGTTCGCAGAGCGCTGCTGCGCGCAAAGAAGCGCTGGCGCTTGCTGCATCAGGCCAAGCCGGAATAGTTATTGGCACACATGCATTACTGAGCGAGAGCGTAGCTTTTGCAGATTTAGGTTTAATTGTTGTCGATGAGCAGCATAGATTCGGCGTAGAACAAAGAGATGCGCTAAAGAGTAAAGCGGTAAATCCGCCTCATCTCTTAGTTATGACGGCAACTCCGATTCCAAGAACTGTGGCTATGACCGTCTTTGGTGATTTAGATGTTTCAACTCTGCGCGAACTTCCATTAGGTCGCCAACCAATCACAACTCATTTAGTGCCAACTTTAGAGAAGCCCACATTTTTAGAACGCACTTGGGAAAGAATCAAGGAAGAAGTCGCACAAGGGCATCAGGCTTACATCGTTGCGCCGCGAATTTCAGCTGGCACTTCCGAAGATGCCGATCTCGATTTTCTCTATGGCGAGAGTTCTCCTGATATTGCTTCAGTTGAAGATCTTGGGCCAAAGTTACAATCTGGACCTTTGCAAGGGTTGCGTATTGCACCGCTCCACGGAAGACAGAGTAGTGAGGTGAAGAGCGCAACCATGCAGGCCTTTGCCGCTGGGGAAATTGATGTCTTGATCTCAACTACCGTTATTGAAGTAGGCGTTGATGAACCAAATGCAACTGTGATGGTGATTATGGATGCTGATCGTTTTGGCGTATCTCAACTTCACCAGTTGCGTGGTCGTGTAGGCCGCGGCACCTCACCGGGCCTCTGTTTACTGGTAACCTCAGCACCTGCTGAAAGTACGGCGCGCGAGCGGTTAGATGCGGTTAGCAAGACGCAAGATGGCTTTGAACTTTCGCGCATTGATCTAGAACAACGTCGTGAAGGTGACGTGCTGGGTGCAACGCAATCTGGCTCACGTTCTCATCTGCGCTTGTTACGAGTTTTACGTGATGAAGATTTAATTGACAGTGCGCGTCACAGCGCAGCTGAGCTTTTAGCGCAGGATCCAGAGTTAAGTAGGTATCCTTTACTTAAGAACGAGTTAGTGAAACTGCAAGCGGATGCTGCTGCAGAATTTATAGATAAAGGGTGAGTAAATGCGGATAATCGCTGGGAGTGCGAAGGGAAGAAATATCTCTTCCGTTGCCTCTTCAACTCGTCCCACATCGGATCGCGCACGCGAAGCGCTATTTTCGACTTTGACATCTGAATTCGGTGGCCTAGAGGATTTAAATGTACTTGACCTATACGCCGGAACTGGCGCTATCGCACTTGAGTCACTTTCTAGAGGTGCGGCAATTGTGCATGCAGTTGAGAAAGATGATCAAGCACAAAAAAGTATTGCGGCAAATTACGAAGCGATTAAATCGGCACAGTGCCCGGGTATATTTCATTTATATGGAATGAGCGTGCATAGATTTCTGCAAGACCCGCCAATTACGAAGTATCACTTCATTTATATCGACCCTCCGTACGACGCTGAAGATCTCGATGTAGTTGAGACGCTGATTGCCCTTCACGATGGTGGATTTTTAGATGCACAAGCCCTAATTGCAGTTGAGCGGAATTCACGGGTCAAGGAAATTTCTTGGCCACATGGATATGTTGCACTCCGCGAAAAGAATTATGGGCAGGCGACCATTTTCTATGGGGCTCCAGCGGAAATTGAGCCTGAGAATGGATAAGGCTCGGATTCGTTGCTAGCGTTTGCCATATGAAGCGCGCCGTTTGCCCAGGATCTTTCGATCCGATCACCTTTGGGCACATAGATATTATCGAACGCGCGAGCGAGCAGTTTGATGAAGTTGTTGTCGCAGTATTAGCCAATAGAACTAAGGCATCTCTATTTACTGTGGAAGAACGCATGGCAATGATTAGCCAGACCACTGCTCACTTTAAGAATGTAAAGGTAGATTCTTGGCACGGCCTATTGGTTGATTACTGCAAGGCAAATTCAATTCAGGCGATAGTTAAGGGTTTGCGCGCCGTCACTGACTTTGATTACGAGCTGCAAATGGCGCAGGTAAATCTCCAAGGTTCAGGCGTCGAAACAATGTTTATGGCTACCGCACCTGCTCATTCATTTCTATCGTCATCTATAGTTAAGGAGCTCGCCCATTTTGGGGGCGATGTCTCATCAATGGTTCCAGGCATCGTCAATGATGCGCTCAAAGCTCGAGTAGCAGGGAAGTAAAAAATGGATTCAATTGAGAAGTTAAATACCGCGATAACTTTGGTTGAAGAGGCACGTGGCGTTCCACTATCAGCTTCTTGCGTCGTGCATCGCAGTGAGATGCTTGAGATCTTGGATGGTGCGCGGGAAGCGCTTCCGCAGGATTTATTCCGTGCTGAAGATATTCTTGCTAAGCGAGATGCTCTAGTTGAAGAAGGTCGCTCAAGTTCTGAACAGATGATCGCATCTGCTCGTGAAGAAGTAGCGCGAATGATTGAACAGACCGCAATTGTGCAAGCCGCACGCGATGAAGCACAGAAGATTCTTGATGACGCCCGTGCACAAGCTGCTGATGAGCGCGCTGAAGTAGAAAGCTATATCGATGGTCGCTTAGCAACTCTCGAAGTAATTTTAAATAAGACTTTAGATGCTGTTGCACGAGGACGTGAACGTTTGGATGGCGCAAACGATAAAGATGTCCTTTCGCAATTAGCAGCCGATAAGTAAATCCTTCAGATAACGCTGGAGATACTCAAATGAACCGCGCCTCCCAGGTATATCAATTCAATACCCACGAACTCCCACGTCGAGCGGGGGAGATGAAGGAGTATCAACTCGATTTAGAGATCTTGGAATCTGTTGGCGTGCCCTTGGTTGCAGTTGCGGCAGGCGATGTGATTGAAGTGGATATGCGCCTGGAATCAGTGGCTGAAGGAATTTTGCTGAGCGCTGATGTCTATGCGGTGGCCAAAGGTGAATGTATCCGCTGTCTTGATCCTGTTGAGATAACTGTTGAGCGCAAGATTCAAGAGCTCTATCGCTACGAACCCACCAACGAAAAAGGTGGCAAGCGTAAGAAATCGGGGCGAAATGATCGCACTGATGAAGTTGACCTAGAAGAAGATGATGAGCTCTGGCTTGATGGAAATGTCATGAACCTTGAGACTCCGATCCGAGATGCCATTGTTTTAGATCTGCCAGTAAACCCCCTCTGCTCTGAAGATTGCCTGGGGCTATGTCCGGATTGCGGTGAGAAGTGGGAGAAGTTGCCTGAAGGCCATTCACATGAGGTTATCGACGCTCGCTGGGCTGGGCTGGCAGGCTTGGATTTTAAGAATTCGGATGAATAAGGGATACTTCACCCAGTAAGCCTTGAGCACGCTCTGCCCGAGGTAAGTTGAGATTAAGGACGATTACCGTGCCAGTACCAAAGCGAAAGATGTCTCGTTCGAAGACACGCTCACGCCGCGCCATGTGGAAGACAACTGCAGCATCACTTGCAGCATGCCCACAGTGCCAACAACCAAAGTTGACTCATACAGCTTGTCCAACGTGCGGAACATATAACCGCCGTCAAGTTCTAGAGGTCTGATCTGTACTCACCTTTAACTTCGCAACTCGGGATTTCAATTTCTCCTGAATTGCTTGAGTTAGCTTTTACCCATCGCTCCTTCGCTTACGAAAGCGGTGCCAAAGAGACCAATGAACGCCTGGAATTTCTAGGTGATTCGGTCTTAGGCTTGATTGTTACAGAAGAACTTTACTTACGTTATCCAGATTTAGATGAATCTCGTTTATCTCCACTGCGCTCTGGAATAGTTAATATGCGCGCGCTCGCAGATATTGCGCGCACTTTAGATCTTGGTAAATATATTCGCCTTGGAAAAGGTGAAGAAGTAACCGGTGGCCGCGATAAAAACTCACTCCTTGCAGATGCGCTAGAAGCCCTGATCGGCGCTATCTATCTCGAACTCGGATTTGAAAGCACAACCGAGGTCGTTCGCTCATTAATTAAAGAGACGTTAGAAAGTGCAATGGCTAAGGGCGCAGGGCTCGATGGCAAAACCGCGCTACAAGAATTGGTCTCATCTCTTGGTAAGGGAACGTTGGAATACCAAGTTACAGAAACCGGACCAGATCACGATAAGAGTTTTACCGCAGTAGCAATGGTCTCTGGTGAGGCGATTGCAGAAGGTAGTGGCAAGAGCAAACGCGAAGCTGAACAATCTGCCGCCCGTACCGCTTACGAAATTCTCGCAACCCTCAAGTAGTACTTCACTTGCGTCGCGTATATAAAGACGCCACCTAAACGGTAGGTTTACGCCGTGTATTTAAAGAGCATGACGCTAAAGGGCTTTAAGTCCTTCGCATCGGCGACCACGCTCCGACTCGAGCCCGGAATCACCTGCGTGGTCGGTCCTAATGGCTCGGGTAAATCAAATGTTGTAGATGCGCTCACTTGGGTAATGGGTGAGCAAGGCGCAAAGTCACTTCGCGGCGGAAAGATGGAAGATGTCATCTTCGCAGGAACAAGTGGCAGAGCACCTTTAGGTCGCGCAGAAGTTTCACTAACAATCGATAACACAGATGGCGCACTTCCAATTGATTACACAGAAGTAACTATCTCTCGCATCCTCTTCCGTAATGGTCAGAGTGAGTATCAGATCAACGGTGAAGCATCCCGCTTGTTAGATATTCAAGAACTGCTCAGCGACTCAGGTATCGGGCGTGAAATGCACGTAATCGTTGGCCAAGGTCAACTGGATGCAATCTTGATGGCTACGCCGGAAGAACGACGTGGATTTATTGAAGAAGCTGCTGGCGTTTTAAAGCACCGCAAACGTAAAGAGAAGGCGCTGCGCAAGTTAGATTCTATGCAGGCGAATTTGGCGCGTGTACAAGATTTAACAGTTGAATTGCGCCGTCAACTCCGCCCATTGGGCAAGCAAGCAGAAGTTGCGAAGAAAGCGGCAACGATTCAGGCAGATCTGCGTGATGCAAAGTTGCGCTTGTTGGCAGATGATTACATTTCGCTCTCGAAAACTTTAGATGCAGAAGTTGCTGATGAGACTGCGCTTCGCGAACGTCGCGCACTTGTTGAAGCTGAGAATGAGAAAGTACGTTTGCGCGAAGAAGCACTTGATGCCCAGGCCGCATTTGAAAGTCCTTTGTTAATCGCGGCGCAAGAAAATTTCTACGCTTTGAGCGCGCTACGTGAAAAGTTCCGCGGAACACAATCTTTGGCGCAAGAACGCTCTAAATTTATGGCAGAAGAAGCGGAAGAAGCGCGTAACGCTGGCCGCGATCCTGAGGCTCTCGATCAAGAAGCTGCTGCGCTACGTCAAGAAGAAGCACAACTTCGGGCTGGTGTAGAAAGCTCTAGAAATTCACTGGCTGCAACTACGCAAGAATTAGCAAACGCAGAAGCGCTCTTGAAATCTGAAGAAGATAAGATCGCAGCGGCGATGCGCGCTATCGCCGATCAGCGTGAAGGAACCGCCCGCCAAGAAGGCCACATTAAATCTTTAGCTGCGCGTTTAGATGCGATCGCAGAAGAAATTGCTCGTTTGGTAAAGGCGCGCGATGAAGCGCAATCTCGCGCCGAAAGCGCACAACGTGAGTACTCAACTTATGAAATGGATATTGCTGGTGCAGATGCCGGTGAACTAGGACTTGACTCAGAATTTGAAGTTGCCAAGGTTGGGCTAGATAAAGCAAAGACCACGTTAGCAACCCTGGTGGATTCTGAACGCGCTGCTGATCGTGAAAGAAATGCGATCGAATCCAAATTAGAAGCGATGCAACTGACTTCCCAGTCACGCGATGGGGGAGCGGCGCTAATTCGCGATTCTCGTGGATTGTCGCTACTCGGTACCGTTGCTTCACTTATTAGCGTTGATAACGGTTGGGAAGCTGCAACAGCGGCAGCGCTTGGCACTCTTTCAGATGCGATCGTAGTTCGTGATCTTAACTCTGCAGTTAGCGCACTTACGACGTTACGAAGTGAGAATTTAGGGCAAGCCGATGTCTTGGTTTACGAACCAGGCTCACAGATTTCCAGCGCTATTCCTGGAGGACTGACACCGCTTACAAATTATGTTCGCTCTTCGCAAATCGGTGACCTCTTGGCGACGCTACTTTCTTCAACAGTGGTTGTTGACTCAGCTCGCGAAGCTGAAGGCATTCTCCGCTCCAATCCAGGTTTAACTGTCGTAACTCGCGATGGCGATGTAATTACCTCAAAGAGAGCGCGCGGTGGATCCGCCTCATCAACCTCTTTAATTGAGATAAATGCGCTGATTCAGGAGCTAAGTAAAAAGCTGGAAACCAGCGCGCACAATTGTGATCGCCTTAAATTTGAAATAGTGACCGCTCAAAGTGAAGTTGATTCGAAACAGAGCGCATTTGATATTGCGCTCTCAAAACTCAACGAATCAGATGCGCGAATTGCTGCACTTACCGAGCAACTAGCTGTTTCAGGACAGAATATGAAATCCGCTAGCGCTGAAGTCGAGCGCCTGAATTCGGCAATTGCTGAGGCAACTGCAGCAAAAGGACGTGATGAGAACGAACTCTCAATCGCATCTGCGCAATTACAGCAACGTGGTGAAACATCTGAACCTGATCACAGCGCAGCCGAGAACTTACGCAATAAAGTTTCGCTAGCCCGCACTGCTGAGGTGGAAGCGCGATTAGCCGTGCGCACAAGTGAAGAGAGAGTTGACTCAATCTCCGCTCGCGCTAAAGCGTTGGAAGATGCCGCACACGCTGAACGCGAAGCATCTGCACGAGCTGTGTCACGCCGTGGAGCGCGCGCACGTGGCGCTTTAATCTCAGCAGCGATCGCTGAAGCAGCATACGAAGCTTTAATTCATATCGAGCGTTCCATCGCCAAAGCAGCAACAGAGCGCGCCAGATTAGAAGCATCGCGTTCTGACCGTGAGGGTGAAACGCTGACAGTCCGTGCTCGCAGTCGCGAAATTGCAGCAGAACTCGAACAGCTAACATCTTCTGTTCATAAAGATGAAATTGCTAGAGCCGAACAACGAATGCGCATCGAAGCCCTGGAGACTAAGTGTGTAGAAGAGTTGGGCGTTGATACAACGACGCTAGTAGCGGAATACGGGCCACATAACGATGTTCCAACCTTTATTGAAACCGATGAAGGCGAGATTGTCGCGACTGAATTGATTCCATACCGCCGTGATCAACAAGAGAAGCGCTTGGCTGCAACTGAAAGATCTTTGACCCTACTTGGAAAGATTAATCCGCTAGCGCTCGAGGAGTACAACGCTCTGGAAGAGCGCTTGAAGTTCCTTGCAGAGCAATTAGAAGATTTAAAGCGCACCAAGAAAGATTTGCTAGATATCATTAAAGAAGTTGATGATCGCGTGCAAAGCATCTTTATGGAAGCCTATGAAGAGACGGCCAAGCACTTCGAAGATATCTTTGCGCGACTCTTCCCAGGTGGCGATGGACGCTTGATTCTCACCAACCCCGATGATTTATTAAATACTGGGGTTGATGTAGAAGCTCGTCCGCCTGGAAAGCGCATCAAACGTCTATCTCTGCTTTCTGGTGGAGAAAAATCTCTCACTGCAGTTGCAATGTTAGTTGCGATATTTAAAGCCCGCCCAAGTCCTTTCTATGTACTCGATGAAGTTGAAGCAGCTCTTGATGATGTAAACCTCGGTAGATTGCTGGTTATCTTGGAAGAACTTCGTGAGAGCTCACAACTCATCATCATTACCCACCAAAAGCGCACCATGGAGATCGCAGATGCGCTCTATGGCGTAACCATGCGTGGCGATGGCGTTACGGAAGTTATATCGCAACGTTTGCGCGATTCTGAATCTGCTTAAGTCACCTGGTTTTTAAATGGGAATCTTTAGCAAATTTGTCGCCAAGTTAAAGGGTCAATCAACTGCCGATCCTCTTGATTGGAAAGTTCTTGAAGAAGAATTACTTGCCTCTGATTTAGGTCCAAGCCTTACCGCTGAAATCATTAAGAGCGCACAAAATTTAAAGGGCGATGATGCTCTCGCCTCGTTGACCAATATCCTTAAATCTCATCTCTCAGCCAAGTCTCGTGAGCTAGCTGTTGCGAGCGATGTAAGCGTGATTCTGGTTGTCGGAGTTAATGGAACCGGAAAGACCACTTCAGTTGCTAAGTTAGCAAATCTGATTCATTCGTCTAATTCATCCGTGATGCTTGCGGCTGCGGATACTTTTCGCGCCGCTGCTGTAAATCAGCTGCAGACTTGGGGAGAGCGAATTGGAGTTTCTGTAATCTCTGGTAAAGATGGAGCAGAACCAGCTTCAGTTGCCTTTGATGCTGCAATTGCGGCGAAGGAGTCAGCGGTTAAATTCTTGATCATTGATACCGCTGGGAGATTGCACAATAAGAACGATCTAATGGCCGAACTTGGGAAGATAAAGCGAGTAGTTGAAAAGACTCTTCCGATCAACGAAGTTCTCTTAGTAATTGATGCAACGACTGGGCAAAACGGAATATCACAAGCCAAAATATTTGCTGAGGCGGTAGATGTAACTGGGTTGATAGTTACAAAATTAGATGGCAGCGCCCGTGGTGGGGTCGCCCTAGCGATCGAGAGCGCGCTTGATATTCCAATCAAATTTATTGGCACAGGCGAGGGCGAGCGAGATTTCGCCGCATTTGATCCCGAGAGATATATAGACGGCCTGATAAAGGATTGAGCGCTGGGTCGCTGTAACAAAGATGTAACACAAAGAGGCGAATTGTGACCCCGTCTTAACTTATGAAACGAGCCTCTGTAACCCGTGCGCGGCATCTTTGCCTCATCTCAAAGGGGAGAGTTCTCTCGACAACACGAAGGTGGTTTTTTCATGGAACAAGTTGTTCTAAATACAGGTGACACCGCATGGATGCTAATCAGCACCGGCCTTGTCACTCTAATGATCCCTGGGCTTGCGCTCTTTTACGGCGGAATGGTTCGCGTAAAGAGTCTCCTCAATATGATGATGATGTCATTTGGCGCGCTGGCTCTAGTATTTGTTATTTGGATCGTGGTGGGATTCTCACTCGTCTTTGGTAATTCAGTTGGAGATCGTGGCCTAATCGGAAACGCCACCGAATTTCTATTTCTTGAGGGGCTAGATAACTCAACAGCTCTTATCGGAACAATTCCAGCAGCAGTCTTTATTACTTTTCAAGGTTTGTTCGCCGCTATTACAGTTGCACTGATTTCAGGCTCAATCGCTGACCGCACAAAGTTCGGTGCATGGATGATCTTTGCTGGAGTTTGGGTAACGCTCGTTTACTTCCCGGTTGCACACTGGGTCTTCGCCTTCGATGATTTTGTGGCAAAGACCGGTGGATGGATCGCAAATGATCTCGGTGCAATCGACTTC
>CANHRF010000024.1 GCA_947463335.1 Actinomycetota bacterium | reverse complement strand
TCCATACCAGGAACCAATTTTTTAGCTACCCATCCGATGGCGGGGCGAGAGGTGGGTGGCGCTGAGTCCGCTCGCGCAGATCTCTTCCAATCGCGGACTTGGGTCTACCTTCCCACCGATCTAAAGGGCGCCCCTGTTGACCCAGATCTGATCGCCGCTGGCCTCTGGCTGATAGAAGCCCTTGGCGCAGTACCCGTGGCGATGAACGCGCAAGACCACGATAGAGCTGTCGCGTTGGTCTCGCACCTACCTCAAGCTGTTGCCTCGCTTCTAGCCGCGCAGCTGTCTTCCGGTGATAGCGCCGCACTCTCGCTCGCTGGAGCGGGCTTGCGGGACACGACTCGAATCGCAGCCTCAAACGCGGCGTTGTGGGATGAGATCTTCACTCTCAATTCTGCTGAAGTAGTACCGCTATTGATAAATCTACAAAACGATCTCTGCGCTTTAATTGAGGCGCTTAAGACTGGCGGCTCCGTCTCCAAGTTCATTGAAAAGGGCAATCAGGGAAGAGCGTTGATCCCTGGAAAGCACGGGGGAGCGGCCCGCGAATATACCTATCTTCCCGTCGTAATTGAGGATAAGCCGGGCCAGTTGGCATCCTTGGTCTCAGAGTGCGCCGCCGCCAATGTAAACATTGAAGATTTAACTATTGAGCATTCGCCTGGGCAATTTACTGGGCTAATAACCCTTGCGCTCTCAAAGAGCGACGCTGAAACTCTAAGCGAGCACTTGATTGCATCGGGATGGAACGTTCACGCACCAAGATAGAATACGAGCTGCGTAAATTAATCTTGATATGCGCAAGCAACGATGGGATGTAAGTAAATGATCGTCGTGGCTATAGATGGACCAAGCGGGGCAGGAAAGTCGAGCACCGCGAAAGCGATCGCTAAACGCGCTGGATGGAGTTATTTAGATACCGGTGCTTTATATCGCGCCGTCACTTGGCTTGCACAACGTGAGAATGTTGAAGATTCCGCTGAAGTGTTGGCAGCGCTGAAGAGATTCCCGTTGCGCTTCGTTGCAAATCCCAACAACCCAGAAATCTATGTAGGTGATATCTGCGTAAATACCGAGATCCGTTCTGAAACGGTCACCAACGCGGTAAGCAAATTCAGCGCAGTCGCGGAAATTCGCGCCGAATTATTAAATGTACAACGTAAATTTATTGCAAGCGCTGATCGTGGAATCGTTGTTGAAGGTCGCGATATTGGTACTGTCGTTGCTCCAGATGCTGCTTTAAAGATTTACTTGCAAGCGGATATCGCTGCGCGCGCTGAGCGTAGATCAGCAGAGTTGGATTCAACAGTAAACGATATTGGCCAGTCCCTTGCAGCGCGCGATCAAATCGATTCAACGCGCACCGCTTCGCCATTGGTAAAAGCGATTGATGCTGTGTTAATCGATTCGACTGATTTAACTTTGGAAGAGACTGCAGATCGTATTTGGGAATTGCTAAAGGAACGTTCTTTACTAGGGTTACCAATAGTTGCGATCTTAGGAAGACCAAATGTTGGAAAATCCACTTTAATCAATAGGTTTATTGGTCGCCGAGAAGCGATCGTAGAAGATACTCCCGGCGTTACTCGTGATCGTGTTCAGTATGAATGCGAATGGGGCGGACGCAGATTCATAGTTATGGATACAGGTGGTTGGGAATCTAAGCCGGATGGAATTTCTGTTCAAGTAAGCGCATCTGCAGAGTTGGCGATGCAAGAAGCGGACGTTTTAGCTTTCGTTGTTGATGCGCACGTTGGTGCTCTTGATGAAGATGACATCTTGGTTCAAGAGCTTCGCAAAGTGAAGAAACCAATGGTTTTAGTGGCAAATAAGGTCGATAGTGATGTGGATGAAGCAGATGCGCATGCGCTCTGGAATTTAGGTTTAGGAGAACCAAGGTTTGTTTCAGCGCTCCACGGGCGCGGCAGCGGAGATTTACTTGATTACATAGTTTCAGAAATGCCCGAAGTCGGCGGCGCGCAGACCCAAGATGGTTATCGCAAGATCGCCTTAATTGGTCGACCAAATGTTGGCAAATCAAGTCTGCTAAATGCTTTAGCTGGCGAGAATCGTTCGATCGTTGATGATGTAGCAGGAACAACTAGAGATCCGGTTGATGAGTTAATTGAATTTGGTGGATCGATCTGGCGTTTTATCGACACTGCAGGTTTACGCAAGCGCGCTAATCAGGCAAGCGGAACAGATTATTACGCAACTTTAAGAACTCAGGCAGCTTTAGAGAGATGCGAATGTGCGGTTGTTGTACTTGATGCATCGGTACCGATTTCAGAACAAGATTTGCGAGTTATCACCATGGTTGAAGAAGCAGGTAAAGCTATGGTGATCGTTATGAACAAGTGGGATCTAGTTGATGAAGACCGTCGCGATCAATTAGATAGAGAGATCGATCGCCACTTGGATCAAGTTGAATGGGCGCAACGTGTAAATGTCGCCGCCAAGACTGGTTGGCACCGCGATCGGTTAGCACCGGCGCTCCGTACCGCGATCGATAGCTGGGAGCGACGAGTACCAACCGCCAAACTCAACTCCTTCCTGGGTGCACTTATCGGTGCAACTCCACCACCAGTGCGTGGTGGCAAGCAGCCAAAGATTTACTATGCAACACAAGCTGGTATCGCACCTCCGAAATTCGTTATCTTCTCCAGTGGCTGGATTGAAGCCTCGTACCGACGCTTCATTGAGCGCCGACTTCGCGAAGAGTTTGGTTTCCCAGGCACCCCAGTCCAGGTTGCGATCCGAGTCAAAGAGCGCGATTAATGGCTAAGAGCAAGCTCCTCAATATCCCAAATGCCTTAACCGGGCTGCGGGCGTTGGGAATTCCACTCTTTATCTACCTAGCTCTGCATTTAGAGGCAGATGGCTGGGCGATCTTGACCTTGGCTATCGGTGGAGCAACGGATTACTTCGATGGAAAGTTAGCGCGCGCGTGGGGCCAGGAGTCACGTTTCGGTGAGATCGCAGACCCAGCTATCGATCGTTTATACATTCTCGCAACCTTGATCGTGCTCTTCCTTCGCGATGCGATTCCTCTTTGGGTCATCGCCTTACTGCTCGGCAGAGATTTAATCCTTGGATTGTTAACGATTGCGCTGACCGCAAAGTCTCTAGCCCCACTTAAGGTTTCCTATCTAGGGAAAGCTGCAACTTTCAATCTCTTATATGCATTTCCATTTCTGCTGTTAGCGCTAGATCCTGGCTGGACCGGCACGCTGGCCTATATCTTCGCCTGGAGTTTTACCTGGTGGGGCATCGGCCTCTATCTATTTACCGGCGCTTCCTATTTCCTTACTGGCGTGTGCGCCATTAGAGTGGCGCGGTAGATTTCAATCGCTTAGGAGTTTCAATGTCTCTCATCCCTGATGGTTTGCATTACACCAAGGAACACGAATGGGTAAGTGAGATTTCGCCTAACGTTTTTCGAATGGGAATTACCGATTACGCGCAAGGCGCACTAGGCGACATTGTTTATGTACAACTTCCAAAGATAGGGGAGAGCGTTACCGCAGATAAAGTGTGCGGTGAAGTTGAATCTACTAAGAGCGTTTCAGAGATTTTTGCACCGGTGACAGGAAAGATCGTTGCGATTAATGACTCACTAGGTCAAGCGCCAGAAACTATCAACTCTGAGCCTTATGGATCAGGTTGGTTAGCTGAAATTGAAGTTGCAGGGGCGCCAGTTGGCTTACTATCGCCCGAGCAGTACCGTCAAATTACCGCGTAATTTCCCACTCGTTTTGAGGTAATTTCTCATCCGATTTCCGCTTGATTTCTCGCCGCTCTCACCCTAATGTCAGCCTCAGGTAGAAGTTGAACCTGTCCAGGGAGTTAACGAAGGGAGAGCGGTTATGGAGAACGTTTCTGAAAATAGCGAACTAACCAGCACCCTCCACCTTGGGCTCAGGTCGGTAGTTGATGCATCCCCAGAGAGCGCGCTTTCAGCGCTCTTGTCGTCGCTCACCGATTCAGAGAAATCAGCGATCGATTCTGTACTAAATGGTGGTCCTGATAAAGCGATGATCGTTGTTCATCGTGGTTCAAGTAAGGGCGCACGATATTTAATCGCGACAGAGAGCGTCTCGATCGGGCGTTCGCCTGAGAATGAGATATTTCTTGATGATGTAACTGTCTCGCGATCACACGCTTTAATAAATCGATCTGGTTCAGGTTTCACTCTCACTGATCAAGGCAGCCTCAATGGCACCTATATAAATAACCAATCTCTGAAATCGACGCCACTGAATTGTGGCGACGAGATTCAAATTGGAAAGTTCCATCTTATTTTCATTTCAGCACGTAAAAATTAATTAATACTAGCTAAAGACTAATTAGGGGAGAAGTAAATGAGCGTTCCAGCCCGCGCGTATTTGAGCATCGGTGAAGTTCTTACCAAGTTGCGAGGTGATTTTTCGGATATAACTATCTCGAAGATTCGCTTCTTAGAGTCAGAGGGTTTGATTGAACCTCAGCGAACTCCATCTGGTTACCGAAAGTTCACCGCCGCGGATCTGGATCGCCTTCGTTATGTATTGCTTTTGCAGCGTGATCAGTATCTTCCGCTGCGCGTGATTAAAGAGAATTTAGAGGCGCTTGATCGCGGCCTCGAGCCGGCTGCAAATGGGGGAGTCGCCGCACCTCGTCCGACTCTTGCGACCATCGATGGTGACTCATCCCCAGAGTCTTTCGGTGCTAACTCAGATCTCCGTCTTTCTCGCGAAGAGCTTTTAAAGGCGAGCGGCTTAAAGGATGCCCAACTAGTTGAACTCGAATCATTTGGCTTTATCGCGTTGCGTGGCCGCCATTACGATAACGATGCGCTTGCGGTAGCAACTGCAGTTGCAGAGATGGCGAGCTTCGGCATAGAGGCGAGACACTTGCGTTCCTTCAAATCAGCGGCAGATCGTGAAATTGGTTTGATTGAACAAGTCATTACCCCAATCAACCGCCAGAAGAGCGCAGACTCAAAGGCTCGCGCGGAAGAAGTGCAGAAGCAGATCGCATCTCTCTCAGTTCGCTTACACGCATCACTGGTTCGCGCCGGTCTCAATCGCCCACGCTAGCCGCCAAAATCAATACTCGTAACTCGCAAAGTGCAGGATCTTGAAGATGATGGTAAATATGGAAGTCGTCGGCGTTCGCATTGAGATGCCTTCCAATCAACCAATCGTCTTGCTTAAAGAGGTCGACGGGTCGAGATTCCTGCCGATCTGGGTGGGTGCTGTAGAAGCGACCGCTATAGCTTTCGCGCAGCAAGGAATGGTGGCGCAGCGACCGCTCACTCACGATCTCATCGCCAATATTTTGGAGAGCGCTGATCTAATCTTGACCTCGGTCCAGGTTGTTCAACTCAAAGATGGAATCTTCTATGCCGAGATTCAAATTCGCAGTGAGAGCGGAACGGTTCTTAAAATTAGCGCCCGACCATCTGATGCGATAGCGATCGCACTTCGCACGAAGAGCAATATCCTCGCCGATTCTGATCTGCTTGATGAGGTTGGGATTGATATCCCAGAACGCCTCCTGGGCGATGTAGATGGAGATCGAACCCCAGGGGAGGGCGCTGGTTCAGATATAGATCTTGAGCGCTTCCGTGAGTTCCTAGACCAGATCAACCCGGAAGACTTTGCCGGCTAGCTCCTAAGAAGTCTCACTCTCTACTTGAGGTTTGCCCCGTGTCGGTCGTTGTTCCTTAGGATTTCTGAACGTACCCTTAAGGCATTCAAACCAACCTTCCCCAAGAGAATCGAGCGAACGTGACCTCCCCAGTTACGCCAGATCAACAGAATGAAATCGGCTATCGCGGTGCAACTGCTTGTGCTGCGGCGGGAATTTCATATCGCCAATTAGATTATTGGGCGAGAACTGGTTTGCTTGAACCAAGTGTCCGTACTGCAAGTGGTTCCGGAACTGCGCGTCTTTATGGCTTCCGCGATATTTTGGTTTTGAAGATTGTTAAGCGTTTACTCGATGCAGGTATTTCTCTGCAAAATATTCGTACAGCTGTTACGCACCTGCGCAGCAGGGGAGTTACTGAGTTAGAGAGCATTACATTAATGAGCGATGGCGCTTCGATCTATGAGTGTGCCAGCGCAGATGAAATCGTAGATTTACTTCAGGGCGGTCAAGGAGTTTTTGGCATCGCCGTGGGTAAGGTTTGGCATGAGGTTGAGGGTTCACTAGCGTCGCTGCAAGGCGAATTGAATGGCGAAACTATTCATCCTTCAGGTGGTGAAGTTAACGACGAGCTTTCACTACGTCGAAAGGCGAAAGGCGCTTAATACACCTATTCTTCCCCTACACAATTAACTAAGGCCTTCCTTGGTTAACTAACTTGGGGAGCGGTGATGAGTAAGGAAAGTAGCGGTTTCGCTGCGCGCCATATCGGCCCCAGATCTGCAGAAGAGGCGCAGATGCTCTCCGCGCTCGGTTATAAAGATATCGAAACGTTTATCCGCGACGTTGTTCCTGAGAATATTCGAATAGCAAAACAACTTTCTGAAACTTTGGATGCTCCCAAGAGCGAAGTTGACGTGATCGCTGAACTTCGCGAGATAGCCCGTGAGAATAAAGTTTTCCGTTCATTAATCGGAACTGGATATTACGGAACGATAGTTCCACCGGTGATTAAGCGAAATGTCTTAGAGAATCCAGCGTGGTACACCGCATACACGCCATACCAACCTGAAATTTCGCAAGGAAGATTAGAAGCGCTCTTCGCTTTCCAAACCATGATTTGTGAGCTAACAGCGCTCGATATATCCAACGCATCAATGCTGGATGAGAGCACAGCGGCGGCAGAGGCTATGACTCTGGCACGTCGCGCTTCGAAGATGAGCGATGGCGCAGTTTTTCTTATTGAAGAGCACGTGCATCCTCAAACTAAAGCTGTGGTTTTAACTCGCGCAAAGCCGCTTGGCATTAAAGTCGTAGAAGTTGATTCCGGTCACGTCGTACGAGATGGCTTCGACGGTGAATTCTTTGGCGCGCTGCTTCAATATCCAGATACAACTGGAACCGTTATTGATTACGCCAGCTTTGCAGAATATGCACACTCTCGAGATGCGTTAGTGATCGCCGCGACCGACCTGCTTGCGCTCACCTTGCTTAAGGCGCCAGGGGAGTGGGGCGCGGATATCGCAGTTGGGACTGCACAACGCTTTGGCGTTCCGATGGGCTTCGGTGGACCGCACGCAGGTTTCCTCGCAGTTCGATCCGGTTTAGAACGTTCGATGCCAGGTCGTTTAGTTGGACAGAGTATTGATGCGACTGGCAAACCAGCTTTTCGCTTGGCGTTACAGACTCGTGAGCAACATATCCGACGAGATAAAGCGACTTCAAATATCTGTACAGCTCAAGTTCTCTTGGCGAATATGAGCGCTTTCTATGCAATGTGGCATGGTCCTGTTGGGCTGCGTCAGATCGCAGAACGAGTAAATGGTTATGCCGCTAGGTTGCACGCTGCGACTGGCAATCACGAAGATGTTGTCTTCGATACTGTGCATGTAGTTGTTTCGGATGCCGAAGCAATTCACAAGCGCGCCCAAGCTAAAGGAATTAACTTCGCGAAGGTGAGCGAGACAGCGGTTCGCATTGCATTCGATGAAGAAACCACTGAAGAACTCTTTGCAGAAGTGCTCGAGATTCTGGAACTTAAAGATGTCGCGCGAGATGAGACACCTAAAAAGTTCTTGCGCGAGAGCAAGTATTTAACTCATCCGGTCTTTAACTCTAATCAGAGCGAGACGGCAATGATGCGATATTTAAGGAATCTCGCGGATAAGGATTTAGCCCTTGACCGCACCATGATTCCTTTAGGTTCTTGTACGATGAAGTTAAATTCGGTGACGGAAATGGAAGCGGTTACGTGGCCTGAGTTCGCATCCCTGCACCCATTTGCGCCTATTGAGCAGAGCGTTGGTTCAAGGAAGTTAATCGAGCAGCTCTCTAAATGGTTGGTAACAATCACCGGTTATGACGCAGTCTCGCTGCAACCAAACGCTGGAAGCCAAGGGGAATTCGCAGGTCTGCTCGCCATCCGCAATTATCACGATTCGCGTGGCGATCAGAGTAGAAATATTTGCTTGATCCCTTCAAGTGCACACGGGACAAATGCAGCATCAGCGGTTATGGCAGGTATGCAGGTTGTCGTAATTGATTGCGATGAAAATGGAAATGTATCGGTTGCTGATATTAAGCAGAAGATTGCTGAGCACGGCAACGCTCTAGCAGCGCTAATGATTACCTATCCATCAACCCACGGTGTTTTTGAAACCGCAGTCTCTGAAATTTGCGCGCTGATTCACGATGCTGGTGGTCAGGTCTATGTTGATGGCGCGAACTTAAACGCGCTAGTTGGTGTATCTCAACCTGGAAAATTTGGCGCAGATGTTTCTCATTTAAATCTCCATAAGACTTTTGCGATTCCACACGGGGGAGGAGGGCCTGGAGTAGGGCCAGTGATTGTTCGCTCGCATCTAGCGCCCTTCTTGCCTAACCATCCGCTCGATGCATTAGCAGGACCAGCAACGGGACCAGGGCCAATCTCTGGTGCACCGTATGGTTCAGCGAGCATTCTGCCGATCTCTTGGGCGTATATCCGTTTATTAGGGGGAGAAGGGCTAACGCATTCAACTCAAGTTGCAATTCTCTCCGCTAATTACATTGCTGATCGACTAAAGAGTTCTTATCCAATTCTTTATACCGGCGCAAATGATCGCGTAGCGCACGAGTGCATTCTGGATATTCGTGGACTAACTAAAGATTCGGGCGTTAGCGTCGATGACATTGCAAAGCGCCTTATGGATTATGGCTTCCACGCGCCAACGATGTCTTTCCCTGTCGCAGGCACGCTAATGATTGAGCCAACTGAATCGGAGAATCTCACCGAGATCCATCGCTTTATCGATGCAATGATCGCAATTAGAGCTGAGATTGAAGAGATTATCGATGGCAAGGCGAGCCTTGAGGGATCTGCGCTACGCAATGCGCCGCATACAGCGTTATCGGTGGTTACAAGCGATTGGAACCGCGAATACACCCGTGAGAAGGGCGGATACCCCGTCAAACTCGACGGATTGGTACCTGGAGAGTCAATTGGTTCTCGGATGAAGTATTGGCCACCTGTTTCACGTATTGATGGCGCGCACGGCGATCGCAACTTGGTCTGTGCCTGCACACCGATGGATGAGTACCGCTAGGAGAGGGCTTTTCTGACTCAGTCTTTTCCTGATTTAACATTACTTAACATAATGTAACTTATCGGCGTTAGGTCTAAGCCTGCGAGATATGCCCCAGCGAGTAATCTGCAATAAAGCCTCAATAACAATCGCCTTGGTCATCTTAGATACGCCATCTACTCGCTCCACAAAGGTAATCGGAACTTCTGTCGCAACTGCGCCGGCAAGATCTGCAGCCATCGCCATTTCGATCTGAAAACAATAACCAGTTGCCTTCATATCCTTGAGATTTAAAGCACTCAAAAGTTCAGAGCTATATATTCGGTATCCACCGGTGAGGTCATTTAGATCCATCTTTAGTGCGAATTTGGCGTAACGGGTTCCTGTCTTTGAAAGGAATTGTCGAGATTTCGGCCAATTAACTACACCGCCACCTGATATCCAGCGCGTTCCTAAAACGATGGATTTACCTGGTTTGATCGCGCCAATCATGGCTTTTAGATCTTCGACGCGATGCGAGCCATCTCCATCCATCGTAACTACATGCGAGTAAGTTTTAGATGTCATAACTTGAGCAAAACCAGAACGGTAAGCCGCTCCAAGACCGGATTTCTTTGGTCTACGCAGGATCTCTACCCAAGACAGTTGCAGATTATCGACAATTTCAGCGGTTCCATCTGGCGAATTATCGTCGATAAGAAGAAGGTCTAAGGGTAATCTTTCGCGTTCTCGAAACTCATCTAATTGCTGGATTAATCCAACTATGGATTCTGCTTCGTTAAAAGTTGGTATCAAGATAATGCATTTATTCATAACTTCGCTTCTTACGTTTGGTTCTATAACCGAAGAGAAGGAATAAGAGCAAGATAAAGATCTTTAGCTCTATGCCCCATTTATTTGCCAGTGTTTCTTTTGAGTTAAGAGGTAAATCACCAAAGAGAGCTGCCTGCACATTCTCGCCCGTTTGACTTAACACCTTTCCATTCTCATCAATAAAAGCGGTGCTACCAATTGTCGAAACACTTAGGATGCTGCGTGAATTCTCTATTGCGCGAATCCGGGTAATCGCGAGCTGTTGTCGACTTTCGGGAGTTCCCGCAAAGGTTGCGCTATTTGTCTGAACTATCAGAGCTTGCGAGTTAGCGCTCATCTCAGAAACGAGATTATCGTTGATGATTTCGTAGCAAATTACTGGACCTATCACGGAATCACCAATTCGGTGAGTCTGCAGATTCTCGCCCTTTTTAAAGTCGGTAACAGAGGATGCAAAAGGAGAGACAAATTCCGCGATCTTCCGTAGCGGCATAAACTCTCCAAATGGCGTCAATCCGCGCTTTATATATGTGCTGGCCACAGTTCCGTCTTTTTGGTACATAACTGAGGCGTTAAGTGGCGAACCATCACGATTCAAGACAACTCCAGCGACAAGCGGCGCACCAGTTCGTTCTACTAATTCAGGTATATCTTTTGCGACCGAAGGATTCTGTGATGGATCGATATCGATAGCGTTCTCCGGCCAAATGATCGCGTCGTATTTCTTGCTGACGTACTTATAAGTTGCATCACGATGTAAATTAAAAACCGCCTGTGCGCGAGAATTAAACTCCAGACCAACGCTGGGGGTATTTCCTTGAATCGCAATCAGATTAACCGAACCACTCCCTTGCGGATTGCTAGGGAGAAGAGCCAGAAGAATCAGGATTACGCCGAACTTAAGAAAATTACCAAATCTAATTTTCGTAAAGAGCATCGCAAATACGAGAGTTAGCGCTGAGAGTGCAAGTACTCCCCCATACGGAAGGATCGATGCAGC
>CANHRF010000023.1 GCA_947463335.1 Actinomycetota bacterium | reverse complement strand
CGCATCTGAGTTCCAGTCTCAACATACTCTTCGCTCAGAATCTCACCTCGCTCATGTACTGCACTTACTAAATCACCACGATCATATGGAATTAAAGCATTTATCTCCACATTTGGATGCGGTAGAGATTTTTCAATGGCACGCACCAGGCCGTCTATTCCAAACCCGGTACGAGCAGAGAATGCGAAACTGTTCTTCTCTTTGCGCAAAATCTCCATGACTACTTCTGGATCTGCGGCATCAACTTTATTAATCGCAATGATCTCTGGAATCTCTGCTCCGCCAATTTCATTGATAACTTCGCGTACCGCACGGATCTGCTCGAAAGGATCGGGGTGCGATCCATCCACTACATGCACAATTAGGTCAGCACCTGAGACTTCTTCGAGCGTCGACTTAAAGGCATCGATTAACTGGTGCGGCAGATGTCGAACGAACCCCACAGTATCCGAGAGGGTGTAGATACGCCCTTCGGAAGTCTGAGACTTTCTAACAGTTGGATCGAGAGTCGCAAAGAGCGCGTTCTCAACTAAAACCCCGGCATCGGTTAACTTATTTAAGAGCGAGGATTTACCTGCATTTGTATATCCTGCGATTGCTACCGATGGGATATTGAATCGCTTGCGTTCTTGGCGCTTAGTGTCACGAGAAACTTTCATCTCGGCGATTTCACGGCGTAACTTAGCCATCTTGTCGCGGATGCGGCGGCGATCTGTCTCAATCTTGGTCTCACCTGGACCACGACCACCAATACCTGCTCCACCCGCAGCGCGTCCACCAACTTGGCGCGAAAGTGAATCACCCCAACCGCGCAACCTGGGTAACAAGTATGCAATCTGCGCTAACTCAACTTGCGCCTTACCTTCTTTACTCTTGGCGTGCTGTGCGAAGATATCGAGAATAAGTGCGGTGCGATCTACAACTTTTACCTTTAACTTATCTTCTAATTGACGAAGCTGTGAAGGAGATAACTCTCCATCGCAGATAACTGTATCTGCACCCGATGAGACAACTATCTGACGTAGCTCAATTACCTTTCCGGAGCCGATATATGTAGCGGGATCAGGTTTGTCGCGACGTTGGATCAGCCCTTCAAGAACTTCTGAACCAGCGGTTTCTGCCAGCGCCTTTAACTCCGCGAGTGAATTCTCCGCCATCTCTGCGCTTCCTTCAGTCCAAACACCAACGAGTACAACTCGCTCAAGTTGTAACTGTCGATACTCCGCCTCAGAGATATCTTGTAGCTCAGTAGAAAAACCTTTAACGCGACGTAAAGCATGGCGATCTGCAAGATCTGGTTGTGAAGTGACTTCAAAGTCACTTTCATCAGCATCGAAATCTGCCGCTACTCGTGCGCTTTCGCGCAGTAACTCTTCAAAGAGGTCGTTATTGCGTGGACTCTCTTCGCTCATGCATCCTGCAAAAATCGAGTTAAATCGTGGTCGGCGATCAAGAGCGCTGGGCCAGTTAGCGTTGCATTTGAATGAGGATCAATATCTACAACTAACCTTCCACCAGGTGGGTAGATAACCCAGCGGGCTGGCAAACTCTCTTTTGCATGAATTGTGGCGGCCAACGCAACTGCGCAGGTTCCAGTTCCGCAAGATTTAGTCTCGCCACTTCCACGTTCGTGGACACGCATCTTCGCCTCGTGGTTTGGCATTATTTCAACAAACTCAACATTTACACCCTCAGGATAGGCATCTTTTGGACGGACCACTGGAGCATCCTTAAGCGATCCAACATCTTCGATCTTTTCAACGAAGACTACCGCGTGCGGGTTACCAACGCTGATGTTGTAACCATTCCAGATTTTTCCTTCAACAGATACGGTGATTTCTTCATTCTCATCACTAACTTTTCCCATATTGACGGAAATATCATCGACTTTTGGAACTCGTAAGTGCTTAACGCCATCTCTTGTATTTATTGCAAAAATTCCCTCGGGTTGGTGGCCACGTTCTACTAAATAGCGAGCCATCACTCGGATTCCATTGCCGCACATCTCAGCTAGCGATCCATCGGCGTTGCGATAATCCATAAACCATTTTTCATCGCGCTTGGTGATGCGGATTAAGCCATCCGAACCAATTCCAGTCTCGCGATTGCAGATCGCTGCTGTCTGAGCGGTAGTAATTGAAATCTCGTCGGAGGGATCAAAGATAAGCACAAAATCATTCTCTGTGCCGTGGCCATATGTGCCAATTAACTTATCAATCATGATGCTGATGAGTTTATCTTCTTAAGTACCGTTTCCAAGCGAGGTTGCGTTGGAGATATCCAATTTATCCGCGCATCGCGTGAGAACCAGGTTTCCTGGCGTCTGACATATTGGCGCGTGGCTCGCTTCGTCTCTTCAATCGCCAGACTCTCAGAAATTTCACCGTTGCGCATAGCGATGATTTGCGCGTAACCCAGCGCGCGTCGCGCCGTCGTAGCTTTGGTGATTCCTTCATCAATTAGGC
Organism: Actinomycetota bacterium; assembly: GCA_947463335.1. The sequence continues at coordinate 8,560 of CANHRF010000023.1, read as the reverse complement.
GATCTACTTCTGCGACAAACCCGGTTTCCCACATACGATCGACGCGAGCTTCCACTCGTGCGCCAAGTTCTGCTCGGTCCATAACCAATCCGAATTGCAGAGCATCTGGATAGAGCGAACTATTCTCGCGAGGTAAGTTGGCGGTGAAAGGTTGCCCGGTTATCTCGATAACTTCTAGCGCGCGAATAACTCTGCGTTCATTTTGTCTATCAATCGCTGCCGCTGCAGCAGGGTCTAACGCTTCTAGCCTTTGGAACAATTGCACGATTCCAAACTCTTTTGCCTCTTCAGTTAACCTCTGGCGTACAACTGCATCGGTATCAGGGAAATTTAAATCATCTAAAATCGATTTAATATAGAGTCCAGTGCCGCCCACGATTATTGCGTGCTTGCCACGGTCATGAATTGCGTTAACTGCTTCGCGAGCTAACCCTTGGTACCAGGCTACGGTGGAATCTTCCGTTACATTCAAAACATCGAGCATGTGATGTTCGATTCCGCCTCTTTCGGCAAGAGATAGTTTGGCGGTTCCAATATCCATACCCTTATAAATCTGCATTGAATCTGCATTAATTATCTCAGCGCCAATTTCTGTCGCTAAAGAAACCGCTAAATCACTCTTACCGGTTGCGGTAGCACCGCAGATAACGATCGTCTTCATTTAATAGTTGGTATCCCGAGCATGGTCGGTGATGGTCCAGCCTGTGCTTCCCGTGCAGCGTAGGCATCTCCCCCGCGCGTCTTCATATGTGCATCTTCTCGTCCAATTAAATAATGCGCAGATGCGTCGGTGATAGTTACATCCACGAAGTCACCAGGCCTTGCCTTACTTGTTGCATCAAAGTGCACCAGGCGGAAATCTTCGGTCTTTCCCGTTAAACGAGATTGGGCGGCATCGCGCCGGCCTTCCGCCTCAGATACCAGGGCGCGATGTTTGGTGCCGATTGAGCGCTGATTGACGCCAAGTGAAATTTTCTGCTGATGTTCGTGTAAGCGCGTATACCGTTCACCGACAACTTCTTCGGCGACTTGATTTGGCATTACGCCAGCTGGAGTACCGGGTCTAATTGAATACTTGTAGGTGTAGGCCGCAGCAAATTGCGCTTGCGTTGCTAAATCAAGGGTTGCTTGGAAATCTTCTTCTGTCTCGCCGGGGAATCCAACAATAATGTCAGTCGTGATCATCGCCTCAGGCATCGCTTGACGGACTCGATCTAAAATTCCTAGGTAACGACTGCTGCGATATGAGCGGCGCATCTCTTGCAGAATTCGATCCGATCCAGATTGCAGCGGCATATGTAGATGTGGCATTACATTTTTCGTAGTCGCCATAACTTCGATTACATCATCTGTGAAATCTCGGGGATGTGGGGACATAAATCGAACTCGCTCTAGGCCCTCGATTTCCCCGCATTCGCGTAACAAGTTTGCAAAGGCGCTGCGATCGCCAAAATCAACGCCGTAGGCATTCACATTCTGACCCAAAAGCGTTATCTCAATTGCGCCTTGGTCCACAAGGGCGTGAATCTCTTTCAAAATATCTGCGGCGGGGCGATCTTTCTCTATGCCACGTAACGTTGGGACTATGCAGAAGGTACAGGTGTTGTTGCAGCCAACTGATATTGAAACCCACGATGTAAATGCCGAGAGTCTTCGCGCTGGTAGCGCAGATGGGAAATGTTCTAGCGCTTCCAAAATCTCTATCTGGGACTCTTCTTCAATCCGCGCGCGCTCAAGTAAGACCGGAAGTGAACCAACATTATGAGTTCCAAAGACCACGTCTACATATGGCGCTTTCTTTAAAATAATTGATTGATCTTTCTGAGCTAAGCACCCGCCCACGGCAATCTGCATATTGGGGTTAGCTTTCTTGATCGGCGCTAAGAAACTCAAATTTCCGTAGAGTTTATTATCAGCATTCTCTCGAACCGCACAGGTGTTAAAGACAACGAGATCGGCTTGAACGCCCGGAGTAACTGGAATATAACCAGCCTCATCCAATAACCCAGCGATGCGTTCAGAATCATGAACGTTCATCTGGCAGCCATAAGTTTCGACTGTATAAGTGCGGGTCATATGGGTAAGAGTAACGCGGTGTTTAGAGAGGTAAAACCTCAAAAGTTAAATCGCTTCGGTTAATCAGAAGAATTGAATGGTTGGAAAGCCGACTCCAGTGGTCTTTCCCCCAGCCGGTAGAAGCCACTTTAATGACATCACCTTCTGCGCTGTAGCGGAGTTCGTAATGGCTATCGACAGTCCATTCCGTTGAGTCGCCTTCATTAAACTCACAAACCGCGACCATATGGTCTGGGGTAAGAAGCATGCAATTTATGCTCGTAAAGTCGCAATTTGCGGAGATAGCTTTCACCGCTTTACGGACCCCTTCCAATAGACCTAACTCATCTATAGCCGTGAGAACTGCAAAGAAATAACGTTCGCTGTCAGTAGTAGAAGTAAATTGAGAGAGATACCTTGGATCTATAAATTTCTCAATTGAAGGAATAGATTTAATGGTTCCGTTGTGCATAAATGAGTAATCGCCATAAATAAATGGATGGTTATTGGATAGATCTACGGCCAGCCCTTTTGATGCCAAGCGCAGATGCAGAAGCGCTCCATCAGACTTTAAGTTATTTGCCGAATCTTTAAATTTCAGGCTTTCTGCAGCCAAAGTTAAATCTCTGACTAAAGTTGTTTCACGACTTTCCGCTGAGCTAGCCGAAATTCCCCAACCATGTTTATGTTCTTTCGAGAGCTCAACAAAATCTTGAAACCCCTCACCAACAACATCAGCAAAGGTCCGCTCTTCATTGGCGACATATCCAAGTAATCTGCACATGAGGCAAATCTATCGTCGAAATTTACTTTTGAATACGAATTGGAGACTGACCGCGTGCAACAAGTCTCTCAAAATGGACTTCACGCTTATCGTTAAAGATCTCTGCTTCCTTCGTTGATTTGGTCATGAAGGCGGTGAGTTCATCCCGCGCAACTAACCCATCTCCAGAAAGGTCATTTCTCTCAAAGACATTCCAGGCGCGCAAAACCGGGGAAACTACATCATCCAAATGTTGTTGTAGATCGTAGATTCCAGCTAGCGCGATCTGTACAGCCTTTCTACCAAAACCTGGCATATTCGCCCCTGGCATATCAAAGTTGGTTACCACGTCGGCAATCGCGCGCATTGCTGCATTTGGCTCCATATCTAGAGCTGCTGAAAGAGTATTGCGATAGAAGAGCATGTGCAGATTCTCATCAAGCGCTACTCGTTGCATCATATTTTCAGCGATCGGATCATCAGAGATCTTCCCGGTATTGCGATGTGAAATACGTGTTGCTAACTCTTGGAAAGATACATATGCAATTGTGTGCAACATGTCGTTCTCATACGGGGTTTGATACCCGAGTGACATATGAGCCATTCGTAAATCTTCTAAATGATAAGGATCTACCCCACGTGTCGCCATCAGGTAATCGCGAATCACGATTGCGTGGCGAGCTTCTTCCGCCGTCCAGCGTTCAATCCAATTTCCCCAAGCGCCATCGCGCCCCATCGAAATTGCAATTTCGGTGTGATAGCTCGGCAGATTATCTTCAGTGAGTAGATTTAAAATTAAAGAATCTTGAGCCACAGCTGATAGGCGAGAATCTTTAGCCTCCCAAGCATCGCCATTAAGTGGGCCTGCATAATCACGACCTTGCGACCACGGGACATACTCGTGTGGATACCAATTTTTTTGAACAGATAAATGGCGTTCGAGTTCAACTGCAACGACCGGTTCTAGGTCACGAATCAACCTAGATTGAATCTTTGCTGACTCTTCGCTCATAGGTGAACGCTACGGGAGAAGTCTGGTTACTGACGAGTTATAGATTCTTTTTGGCGCGTGCTTGAGCCTGGATCTCGCGCCATTTTGCAATTTCGGGGTGATTTCCACTTAATAAAATCTCAGGAACGCCAAATCCTCGCCATTCTTGTGGCTTTGTAAAGTTGGGATACTCAAGGTAGCCATCAGAGTTATGGGATTCTTCAGTAAGTGATTCTGGATTGCCGAGCACTCCCGGAATCAAGCGAGTTATCGCTTCAATCATTACTAGTGAAGCAACCTCTCCTCCGCCTAAGACGTAATCACCGATAGAAACTTCGTGCACACGCACACCAGAATTCGCGAATTGCGGCTGCGAATAGAACTGCCGAACGCGATCATCAATTCCCTCGTAGCGACCGCAGGCAAAGACCAAATGGTTTCGCTTAGAGAAATCAGCTGCCATTGCTTGAGTGAAACGCTTTCCGGCAGGCGTAAGAATGATTAGATCAACATCTGAAATTAAGAGTGGGTCTAGCGCTTCTCCCCAAATCTCGGGAAGCATCACCATTCCAGCGCCTCCACCGTATGGAGTGTCATCTACAGAGTTGTGGTTATCACTGGTGAATGAACGCAGATCGTGAATCTGTAGTTCGACGATCCCCTTATCCTGTGCTTTTCCAAGAAGAGATAGCTGTGCAGGTGCAAAGTATTCAGGAAAGATAGTTACTGCATCAATCTTCATTTGCTCGCCTGGCTCTCGTAAAAATCAGGTGGCACAACAGTCATCCGTTTAGTTTTGATATCAACTATCGGCACGAGCTGGCGAACAAAGGGGATCAGAACTTCCCCGCTCTCAGTTTTTATTGAAAGTACATCTTGCCCCGGCAGATTGAGCACATCTGTTACTTCACCAAGTAAATCACCATCGACTAGATAAGCCTGGCAACCGACTAATTGAAGGACGTGATAATCATCTTCTTCAAATCCTGGTTCATCAATATCTACTTGAGAGAAAAGGAGAACATCGCGCAACTTTTCTACAGAATTGCGGTCATCGATGCCCTCAAATCCCAAGAGGAGGATTCCATTGTGAACACGTCCAGATTTCACGGTTAAATCTCCGTGGCTATCTGTTTCAAGTTTTGCTCCGATAGCGAAACGTTCTTCCGCTAAATCGGTGCGAACTTCAATTGTCGCTTCACCAAGAATTCCGTGAGCGCGACCGATGCGTCCTACATTAAGGCGCATTGCCAATTGACTTTTTATCGAGCCTCGTCGGTATCGATGAGATCAACGCGAACCGTGCGACCTGCAATCGCGCTTACGACTGTGCGTAGCGCTTTTGCAGTGCGACCGTTACGGCCAATTACCTTGCCGATATCTTCAGGATTGACACGAACTTCTAGAGTTGTGCCGCGACGGTGAGTCTTCTCCTTGACGATGACATCTTCAGGATTATCAACGATTCCCTTAACGAGGTGCTCGAGAGCTTCGTCCATCATTGTTATTCGGCAGCCGCATCTGTTGCAGCTTCAACAACAACTTCTGTAGCAACTTCAGCTGCTGGCGCTTCTACAACTGTTTCAACCACAACATCTGTAGCCGCAACTTCTGCCACCTCTTCAGTTGCAGCAGGTGCTGACGCTTCAACAACTGGAGCAGGGTTAGCCTTTGCAGCTAACTTCTCTTGCGCCTTCTTCTTCATTGTTGTTGCGCCTTCTTTTGGCTCATCCATTGCTTGCTTAACAGCTGCTTCGTAAGCGATGCTCTTAGCTGGCTTTGGTGTTGCAAATTTAAGTGTTCCTTCAGCGCCAGGTAGGCCCTTGAACTTCTGCCAATCTCCGGTGACCTTAAAGATCGCCTCTACAGCGGCAGTTGGTTGTGCTCCGACGCCGAGCCAGTATTGGGCGCGCGCAGAGTTAACTTCCATGATTGATGGCTCTTGTCCTGGAACGTAACGACCAATTTCTTCAATTGATAGACCATTACGTGCTTTACGTGAATCTGTTACGACGATACGGAAAAATGGTGTGCGGATCTTTCCCATGCGCATTAAGCGAATTTTTGTAGACAAAGAAGTAGTGCTCCTAAAAAGTGTGCCGTATCTAAAACTCGTGCAGCGGGGTGCGCACTTGCTAGATCCAACTTTGGATATGGATGTTGTGGGGGTAGAGGGCCCCGCAACAGGAGGCTAATCTTGCCATTAACGCCTGTAGATACGAAATTGAGCGCTTATCCGCGTTCTTCTGCCGCACGTTTTGCCGGATTACCGGATTTCGACTTTTTCTTGGTTGGGGCTTGCCCCTTCTTAGCCCCCATCGGAGCCGCGCCCATTCCGGCAGGCATCCCCATGCTCTGCGCCATCGCCGGTGGCATCCCGCCACCATTGCGCATCTGACGCATCATCTTCTGAGCTGCAGCGAATTTATCAACTAGCGCATTTACATCTTGAACTTTTCTTCCGGCACCAAGTGCGATGCGTGCGCGGCGCGAACCATTTAAAACTTTTGGATCTTGTCGCTCAAGCGGGGTCATTGATTGAACAATAGATTTGGTGCGCACGATCTCAGATTCATCAAAGTTCTCGATCTGCTTCTTCATTGCACCTGCACCTGGCAACATTCCCAGCAACTTCGACATTGAGCCCATCTTTGACATCGCCTCTAGTTGTTCCAAGAAATCTTCGAGTGTGAAGTCATCTCCACGGGCAAACTTCTCTTCCATTTTCGCGGAAGAGTCAGTATCTAGAACTTTCTTCGCTTGTTCAGCCAGCGTTGCAACATCGCCCATACCTAGAATGCGCGAGGCCATGCGCTCTGGGTAGAAGATATCGAAATCAGTTAACTTCTCACCATTCGAAGAGAACATAATCGGCAGTCCAGTTAACTTTGCAATGGAGAGCGCTGCTCCACCTCGCGCATCACCGTCTAACTTCGTCAAGACAACGCCATCAAATCCAACGCCTTCTTGGAAAGCCTTTGCGGTGCGAACTGCATCTTGACCGATCATTGCATCAACGACAAAGAGAATTTCATCAGGATTAACTGCATCTCGAATATCAATCGCTTGTTGCATTAACTCTTGATCAACGCCTAGGCGACCGGCGGTATCAACGATCACCATGTTGTGCAATTTGCTCTTTGCAAACGCGAGAGCTTGCTCTGCCACCTTGACTGGGTTGCCGACGCCGTTTCCTGGTTCGGGTGCAAATACCGGAACGCCAACGCTCTCGCCCACAACCTGGAGTTGGGTAACTGCATTAGGGCGTTGTAAATCCGAGGCGACAAGCAATGGAGTATTACCTTGATCTAGATAAAACTTAGCGAGCTTTCCGGCGAGCGTTGTCTTACCCGCACCTTGCAAACCAGCCAACATAATCACCGTTGGTGGATTTTTCGCGAAGCGAATTCGCCGCGCCGCTCCCCCAAGAATCTCAATCAATTCTGCGTTAACGATTTCAAAGATCGCCTGCGCTTGATTACTACCTGATTGAAGTGTGGGAAGCACAGCCAGTGATTTTTCGCGGATTAATTCAATAAATGAATCGACTACAGAAAGTGCCACATCTGATTCGAGGAGAGCGGCCTTAATTTCAGCGCAAGTATTTTCAATATCTGAAGTACTTAACTTGCCTCGGGAGCGAAGTGATGAAAAAGCTCCAGTTAACTTGGTGGAAAGTGAGTCAAACATAATGAGCGCACTCTACTTGAGGAGGGTGGCTTTACCCTTCACAAGTAGAGTGCCGCATCACTAAATGGCTGCTGCGCCTCGCTCACCAGTTCTTACGCGTACAACCTGATCAACTGGGGTGGTCCACACTTTTCCATCACCGATAGATCCGGTGTGGGCTGCTTTCACAATGAGAGCGATCGCATTCTCAACTTCTGGCTCGTCAACAAGAACTTCAAGGCGAACCTTGGGAACTAAGTTGACTTTATATTCCGCTCCTCGATAGACCTCGGTATGTCCCATCTGACGACCGAAGCCACTGGCTTCAGAAACAGTCATTCCAGTAATTCCCGCTGCCTGAAGCGCATCCTTAACATCATCTAACTTAAATGGCTTGATGATTGCAGTAATTAGTTTCATGCTTGTCCTCCCTTAGATGATCCGAAAGTGCTCCCTTGGTTATTGTCGAAGATTTCATATGCGCGTTCAGCGTGCACGGCAAGATCAATTCCTTCAAGTTCTTCATCGTGTGTGATTCGGAAGCCAAAGATTAGGTCGATCGCCTTGCCAATGATCAGCGTGGCTATGAAAGAGTATGCGAGAACTACAGCTGCGCCAATGATCTGGCTAATTAGCTGATCTGTGCCGCCACCGTTAAAGAGGCCTACTTCTTCGCCAACGAAACCAACCATCACAGTTCCAACGATTCCACCGACCAAGTGGACAGCAACAACATCTAGTGAGTCGTCATATCCAAATCTGAATTTGAGACCAACAGATAGCGCACAAAGTGCGCCAGCGATAACACCAATCACCAGAGCGCCACTTGCATTGACTGCCGCACACGCTGGTGTAATTGCAACAAGTCCAGCTACGACGCCAGAAGCGGCACCGAGACTGGTTGCGTGTCCATCGCGAATCTTCTCAACTAGCAACCACGCCAAGACAGCTGCTGTAGTTGCAGCCATAGTATTTAGAAGAGCTAAACCTGCGGTTCCATTTGAAGCAACTGCTGAACCGGCATTAAATCCAAACCAGCCAACCCAAAGTAGCGCTGCTCCTAACATTACGAGTGGAAGGCT
>CANHRF010000022.1 GCA_947463335.1 Actinomycetota bacterium | reverse complement strand
TAGCGGCAGCGACTTTATCGGCCCGCTGCGCAATCAAGTTGAGTTAATCCGTGGTGGTATCTGTTTATTCCTTCAAGGAGCCGCTGGAAATATTCTGCCGTTAGAAGCATTCTTTGATCATCCTGGCCCTGAAGTTCTAATGGGTAAGCGCCTAGGGCTCGAAGCGGTGCACGCGGTTGTAGATGCAGAACCAAGAGAGATGGAAATTGAGCGAATCGCTTATGGATCTGTGACCCCAATTGCGCTCTATCGCAAGCGAGTTAAATCTCCACAATCAACACAACCAATCGCATCTATTAGAAAAGTGCTGCAACTGCCACTGAATCCAGCGATGAGCGTTAGTGAGATGCAAGAAGAATTAGCGGCGAAGAAGGCTGATTTTGAGGGAAAGAAAGCGGCAGGAGCAGGGCGTGAAGTTTTGAATCCAATTGGATATCACATCGCCTGGCTAGAAAAGTTTGTTAACTTATCTGCAACCACACCGTTGCCAACTTTTGTTGATGGCGAACTCTGGGTGGCGCGCCTGGGAGATGTTGCAATTGTTGGCACCCCAGGTGAAGTCTTTACCGAAATTGGTTACCAGGTAAGACAAGCCTCGCCATTTAAAGCGACGATCTTCTCTGGCTACTGCCAAGGAGTTTTAGGTTACATCTCAACGCGCGCGGAATATCCCTTTGGTGGTTATGAACCAGCAGTTGCGCAACGTGGATATGGGCACCCCGCACCATTTGCACCTGAAGCGGGGGAGATGATCGCTGCTGAATCGATCGCCCTGCTAAATCAATTATTTAAAGGTAATAGCTAAGCGCTAGCCACTCGTTCTAGCGCACGTAGCGCAGCGGCAACTGCTTCTTGCTCAGAGTCAGGATGCCAGAGCGCCGGTTGACAGTAAACCTGTGGCAGTAAATCTGGAAGCGCGTGCTTATTTGGATATTTCCATCCACCTTCTGGGTAATCTTCTTTTCTCGGTAGATACATAATTGTTCCATTTGAATAACCAAGTACAAAAGTGTCACTCAGTGGTGATTTAGCGCGGATCTCTTCTCCAGTTTGAAAGAAAGCTTCAACGCCAAGACCAACTAAAGCAATATCTCCGATACGTATCGCGTGTGCAAGGAAATCATCAGTTGGATTTGGGTCACTTAACCTGGCTAGCGTCGCCGCCACCCACGCATAAGTTGTTTTAGCAGCACGAATCTCCCAAGAGAGCGCACCCCGTGCGATTCGATCTGCAATCTCTTTGCGCCAATCAGCTTCTTGTTCGCGTAGATCTTTCTCATCAGGTAACGGCGAGAATCTAAACTTCACAACTTCTTCTGCGCCAGCGAGAGTTACTTCTGGATGATCAGTACGTGCCTGCCAAGGCTTAAAGAGAATATTTGGCACGTTATTTAACGTGGTTCTTTCACTTTGGAAGCGATGGGTATTTAGGCCGAGCGCAATTCGAACAACCTCTGCCCCTAGCGCAGTACCAACGCGATAGACCGATTCGCTGCAATCTTTCTCGTATCCGATGCCAACCTTTGGATTTACATTGCCACCACAACCTTGCAGGAATATTCCGATTCCGCCGACCTTCTCTTCAACGAGCTTGCGCGCCGGACCTGGAAAATCTGCAGATAGCGTCGTTGAAGCGGCGCCATTTACGACGGGGTGGCAGGAATATCTAAAGAAGGTCACTATCGCTCTGCCATTTAAATCATCGAATCGAATTACACCAACGCTATCGTCGACCGGATGACCGATTACTTCTCCGAGAATATCCTGACCGTTATTCCATTCTCTGCGATAAACATTGAGATCGGCAGCGCCCCAGGCGTGCGCCATTCTGGCATCCTTCATATTTGCAAGCGCGGTGCGTGTGCACTGTGCGATCTTCTCTACTAGTCCGTTTTGATATTCATTGACTAGCGGAAGGTCCTCTTCATTGCTCGGACTTCCATTATTGCCCCGCAGAGTTGCAGCGCTGTGGTTGTGGCTAAGGTTGAAGAGGACGTGGGAGCGATCTATCTTTAGAACTTCTGCAACGGTATCTCTAAATTCGTGCGACTCTTCTCTGGTTGCGCTACCCAGGTCACATCCGATGATTGCAATGGTTACACCTTTGGATTGCAGAACAGCGACGCCTAATTCCATATCATCATCGACTGAAGTGATCGGTTCTCCAAAGAGTCTAAATCCACCTTTTCGCAAACCCATAGGTGGATTGATATTGACTGAAGCGGCACCGACTCTTAGACCAGACATTTACAGACCCATTCTCGATTTATTCGCGTGAGTAGTAAATCTATTTATGGAGAATCTCTAAGTCAAGAGATTTGAATAATTGTTATTTACTGGAAAAGTTAAAGATTTCCAGGTAATTATCTAAATTAATATCGCAGATACGGGAAGAATTAAAAGTGAGGTAAATGGCAGATATTGCAATAGGCCGTGCATAAGCGCTGTCGAGGAATTTGGACCAAAACGATAGTGATTAAATGTGGACATAATTGAAGTCATCACCGGATAGGTTGCGAATGCTCCAGATAATCTGGGCCCAAGGTTTTCGGCAAACTGTGTAATTGTGAAAATCAGAAAGAGCGCTGATGCAACTCTTAACCAAATATCCCACTTAGGCGCGGGTGGAAGCGTGGCATTTCTATCGTAGCTAACAAATTTTTTCATAGAAATTGCCCAGACAATTAGCCATAGAGCAACGCCTACCCAAAGATCTTTTATCAGAGGGTTCAAAATAGCCACACCAATAAGAAAGACAGATGTTGATGTAACGATACAAATTGGCCAATTAAAGCGTGGCGCCATTCGGGTATAGGTTGCAATGAAGCAGAGCAGCGAGATCTGACCGGCATATGTTCCTACGATGGAGTCATAGAGAAATTCACTGCCGTGCTGTAGATAAATAACTACCAAAATTGGTACCAGAATAAAGGGAACCGCCATTGAGATCCCGCCCCATCTTGCGCCGAATCTTCTTTGTATCAAATAGGTACCGATAACAAAGAGAGGGGCGAAGAGGAGCTTAACTGCCAGAACTAGCATTAATTAAATCTCTCGGTTATTAAAACTTTACGATCAGCGCTCAGGAGTGATTGCACTGCATCTTTTGCCGCTGCTAACGATGCGGTAAAGATCTTTTCGCCCTTCTCGGCAGTTGCCAGAGTTGGGTCTCCCATAACTCCAGATTTTGAATCACGGCGAAAATCCAACGGAATTCCTAAGAAACCTGGTTGGCGAAAATCAATACAGGAAAGTGCGACTCGCACTTCAGGCATATCTCGGGATATCGCTTTCATATCAACAAGTTCGGGACGGTGATAGAGAGCTAGCGATGTCTCCATTTCACAGGCATGGCCCATTCCGCCTATCTCGGAATCTCCAATATCTATCAAAACTTGCTTGATCGACTGCCAATATGAGTAAGTAGGAATTGATACCCCGAGCGATTCACTCAAATCTCCAGTTGAAGCGGTGAGAATCCCGGCATTGCCACCATGGCCATTGATGATAAGAAATCTATAAAACCCGTGGGCGGTAAGTGAAGAGAAGATATCGCTAAGCAAATGATGAAAGGTCTCTAATTTCAAAGAGATAGTTCCGGGATAGCCTTTGTGGTGCGGGGAAGTACCCCACCAAATCGGTGGCAGCGCAATCACATTTCCATTTGAACTCTTGGCAACGCTTTCTACTAAAACATTTGAATTAAAGATATCGGTATCAACTGGAAGGTGCGGGCCATGCTGTTCCATTGCACCTGTGGGTAAGAGAAATATGGTCTTGTCACGATTGAGGCGGTCAATTTCCTGCCAGTTAAGTTCGTTAAATTTAAAGGCCATTGCGAAAGTATATTGAAATAGATCTGAAATAGATATATCCCTGCCTATAACTGCAATTCCATCTCTGTTCCAGAAATAATTGCGGAGGAAAGTTCTCGTATTACGCAGTGATTTCTAATAGGCTCGCGCTTATGAAAAACGTTGAAACCGTTCTTGGCCCAGTCCCTGCCGATCAATTAGGTTTTATCTTGCCGCACGAGCATCTCCTTGTTGATACCTATGATGTTCGACGTAACTCGGATGGCGTTTTACTTGAGATTGCAACAATGTCAGATGAAGTTGCCGATTACAAAGCTGCTGGTGGAAATACGATCGTTGATCAGACAATCTATGGCTTACATCCAGACCCACAGGGGCTTGCGGAAATATCTAAGGCAACAGGCGTTCACATCATCGCCGGAACTGGTTTCTATCATCAGCAGTATTACCCAGAGTGGCTAGATGATTGGAGCGTTACTCAGATCGCTGATCGCATGCTCGGCCATATAGTCGATGGATTTCCAGGCACAAATATCAAAGCCGGCATTATGGGAGAACTCGGCACTCATCATCGCGGCATTAAAGAGAATGAGCGGAAAGTTTTAGAAGCTGCCGCAAAGGTTCAAGCAGAGACGAAGCGACCTATAGGTACGCACGCTTTATTTACTGAGGTAGGTATTGAGCAACTCAATATCTTGGAGGCGGCAGGAGCAGATCTAGATATAACTCTGATTGGCCACTGCGACACCAATCGTGACATTGAATACTCGCGCAAATTGCTAAAGCGTGGTGTGTGGATTGGGTATGACGCTGTTGGTCAATTAGATAAGCAACGTGATGAGCTTCGCGCACAGACAATTGCGACCTTAATCGGTGAGGGATATCTTGAGAAGATTTTGATCTCAACTGATATCGCCGGACGATCTCGACTAAAGATTCACGGTAGCGAAGGCTATAAATTCTTAATTACCAAGTTCTTACCTATTTTGCGCAACGCCGGTGTTACGGACGAGCAAATTGATACTTTGACTAGAAAGAATCCGCAGCGCTTTCTCGCCGGCAAATAATCAATAGATATGAACGCCGCCGCTTACGTTAAGCGTTGCGCCGGTAATAAATGATCCGTGGTCTGAGGTAACAAAGACTGCAACTGAGGCGATCTCTTCTGGTTGGCCAATTCTCTTTAGTGGACAGGCATCGATGATCGCCTGCACATTCTGCGGAGTATTGTCGCGATGCTGCATTGGCGTATCTATCTGCCCTGGAGAAATAGTGTTAACGCGAATCCCGACGCTGCCAAGTTGTTTTGCTAACCCTCTCGAGAATGCGACTATCCCTGCTTTGGAAGCTGAGTAAGCATCGGCTCCAAAGAATGAACCAGTCGACCAAGAAGGGGAGGTGAAGGTAAGAATTGATCCAGGTCGCTTACTCTCTTTCAAATGTTCTCCAACAGCGCGGGCAATTAAGAAAGTCGAACGTAAGTTGGTATCTAATTGGTAATCCCAATCGGCAGCCGTTACATCCTTTAAATCTTTCCTTTGCAGCGTTGCACCCGCCAAAATAGCTGCATCAACTCCACCAAATCGCGTTAGCGTTGGAGCCATAATTTGTTCTGCACAATCTTCTGCTGATAAATCAACAGAAAGAATCAAGTGGCGCGCTGGTTCAGAGAAGGCAGCTTCTAATTGGGAGAGTCGGTCTTTATCTAAACCAATGGCGATTACAGATGCGCCAACTCTCTCCAAAAGCAGCGCAGTAGCTTTCCCAATGCCGCTGCTTGCGCCAGTAACAATTATCCGTTTTCCGTCAAGTCCTCTGCCTATAGATAGATCGCTATCAGAAGACATACTTTTGTACGGTCTTCTCAATTACCTCAACGCCAAGACCTGGTTTTGATGGAACCGCGATCTTTCCATTCTTATGCGCGAATGGTTCGGTAATCAATTCATGCTGCATCGGATTCTCATCTGGCTTTAACTCTTGCAGTAAGCAACGGGGAGTAGATGCAGAAAGTGCGATAGAAGCTGCGGTATTGATCGCACTTGACCAAGCGTGGCTGTTAAACCAGAGACCAGCGGTCTCTACCAATTTGATAATCGCTAACGCTCCGGTGATTCCTTCAACACGTCCAACATCGCAGCCGATTACATCTAGAGTTCCGGAAGAAATAGTTTCGGAGAATCCGCGGTAATCCCATTCGCGCTCACTGCCCGCGATTAAGACCTTAGTGTGGTTACGAAGTCTCTTAAATTGCTCGTACTCCCAAGGCTCAAAGGGTTCTTCTACCCATTTAAGTCCTTGCTCTTCCCACGCACTAACGCGCTTAACGGCATCTTCAAAGGTCCAGTTAAGTGATTGGCCACGATCCATCATGATCCAAGCATCTGGTCCAGCTGCTTGGCGCAGATCGCGAACGAAGTTGATATCTCGCTCTAACTCGTAACCAACGCGAGCATCACCGCGCTTACCCATTCCAATTTTGAAACCGATATATCCCTCTTTGACGTAACGCGCATGGCGCTCTACCTCAACATCAAGGTTTGCATTAAAGACGTGAGTTGATGCAAGCACCGGAATCTCAGTAACTTCTGCGCTATCACGCTTACCAATCATCTCAATAAGTGATTGACCGGTAATTTTGCCGCGTAGATCCCAGAGCGCGATATCAATTGCCGAAAGTGCGAAATGTCCCAGTCCACCGCGATAGGTGTACCACCAAGTCTGCTTACGAATATCGCGCCAGATTCCGAGGTTTTGCAGCGGATCTTTTCCTACGATTACATCTGCAAGATCTTCAATAATCGCAGCGGTTCCCTTAGTGCTACCAGGAAATTGTGTAATCGCTTCACCCCACCCAACAGTTCCATCTGAGGCAGTGACTCGTACAAAGGTGAGATAGCGCCAGGACATTGAATCATTTGGCTCCTGGTACTTAACCGGAAAAGCTTCTACCTTGCTTATCTTTACCGACATCACATGCTCCTTCTGCTGGGTTTATTGGATTATCTTAGATTTACTTTCTGGAAAAACTCTCGCTACTGCGAGCAAGTGCGGGTGCAATTTCAGCAACTGTTACCCACCCTGGTTGTGCCTGGATGATCCGTTCAATTGAGTTTATGACCATATTCTGTGAACCCATTTGTGCGCCGATTCCTGGATTTAAAGAGATGGTCTGGTGAACTTTTCCATCGATACTAATTTCGATTTCATCCTTAGCTGCTCTATCAATTCCCACGAGATCGACGTGGCCAAAGAAGTGAGAGGTAAACCAAGGCTTGCCCTTTACTATCGAGGTGTAAGTCTGGTTTACGCCCGCGCTATATCCCGGTTCGATTACGAAGCGTTGCGGTAGATCAATTGCTTTCTCAGTGAGGACTGGTAAGAGTTCCTTATCGATGCGCTCAATTTCTAAACCGAGCGCATCGGCCACGACGTTCATTGATTGAGGAAAGCCAGCGTGTCCCAGGATTTCGCCTCGCTCAACTTTCTCTTTAAATTCTTTCTCTGTTGCGCCGACACCGATTCTACGAAGAACGGTTGCACCAAAGCCAGAGATATTTACTGTTCGGCGAACCACCACTGTGGTTTTTGGCGAACCGTCGCTATTGAATCCAGATGGAGTTGGACCAAGCAGAGTTGCCACGAGTGCATCAAATATCAAACCAGGATTTACTCCTGCGCCTGCAATGCTGACTCGCTTAGCTTTCGCTAATTTATCGAGTTGATCGGCTAGCTCTTTATCAACCGCCCAAGGGTAGGCACACTCCTCGGCAGAGACCAAGACATTTGATCCAGCGTTCACCGCTTCCCTTATGTAATCGGCTACATCTTTGAAGAGAGTTGTAGTTGCAATTAGAACTACATCTGCCCCAGAGTTAAGTGCGAGCTCGCGATCGTCTCGTCTAAATGGTCCAGAGACGCGATGGATTCCTCGCGTGCGTAGACCGGCTGCAACCGCTTGACCGAGTTGGCCAGCACCATAGATCGCAACCGAAGCCATTAATTTTTATCGACTCGATATTGCGCAATAAAGTCTTCGTTTAACTTCCAACCAAAACCTGGTTCAGTCGGAAGAATAAAATCTCCATTGACTAACTTAGGGCGGTTATCCAGAAGTTCCCAGAAGATCGGATCTCTAGTTGGAGAAAAAGATTCGACATATGTTCCGTGCGGAACTGAAGCAAGTAAGTGCGATGCGACTTGGGCTTCTTCGTGATGTCCAAGTTGTACTTCAAAGGCGAGTGCCATTGCAGCGATTCGGCGCCACTCCGTTGGTCCACCACCCCAAGAGGCATCGAAGTTACATACATCAATTGCGCCATTTAGCATCATCTCGCGCATGCCGACTCTGTGGATCTCACTTTGACCGGCCGCAACATTTACATTGCCGCGCAGCCTTACATCCTTAAGTCCGCGCCAATCAGCGTGCCATCTCGTAGGTTCTTCAAACCAACGTAACTTAACTTCGCCTTCGATTAGTGAAAGGAAATTAAGTGCTTCGGCGACTGTGTAGCCCTGATTTGCGTCTACAACAAATAGGAAGTCATCGCCAACAATTGATTTAGCAAGCTTAAGTCGAGCCGCATCTTCCTCTGGCGGCTTGGCTCCGATCTTAAACTTCATACCAACCATGCCGATTTCATCTTTGAAGAAAGCTAATTCGCGTTCTAGATCTGCTTCACTTGAACCGTAATATCCACCGATTCCGATCATTGGAATTCGATCGCGGTATCCACCCCAGAGTCGCCAAAGTGGTTGTCCTGCGATCTTGCCAAAGCCATCCCAGACCGCGCTATCAATACACGCAATAGCTTGCATTGGCATAGCGCGATTGCGAAGTTGATCAAGCGTTACTGGAAGCATTGCGTGCCAGATCTTTTCAACCTGGCGGATATCCATTCCAGTAATCAGCGGAGCAATCTCATCGTGGATGATCCCAAGAATAATATCTTGCTCTTCATCAGTATCGGCGTTGTAGCTCTGGCCAACTACGCCATCAGAGGTATGAATTCTGGTAATAATGGTGCAACGGTTTCGCATTTTGTAATACGAACCCTTGTAAATATGCTTTAGTGGAACTCGAAGCGGAATAGTCTCAATTCGCTCGATCTTTGACATATTGCGACCGCTTATTCAAGGACGGCGATTACATCGCCAGTGTTGATCTCAGCATCAATTGCAAATCTTAACTCTGTGATCTTTCCTGAAGCAGGGGAGGGAACTGTTAACTGAGCTTTATCAGTTTCCACTTCCAATAGATCTTCACCCTCGTTAACCATATCGCCAACAGCCTTTAGCCAAGAGACGAGATAGACCGAATCAACAGTTTCGGCAACTCGTGGCATTGTGATTTCGATACTCATTTATTGACTAACCTTTCTGCTCCAGATGTTTTCGAACATGGTTTTTGCGGATGGTTCAGGGGCCGACTGACATAAAGCGACAGTCGCTTCAATCTCTTTTGCTTTGCGCGCTTTCATATCAGCGACATCGCTATCGCTCATCTTGCCGATCTTCTTCGCCCGCTCTTCTAGAAGAAGAAGTGGGTCACGAGATTTCCAAGAATCGAGCTCACCTTCTGGGCGATAGAGCGCTTGATCTGCACGTGAGTGCCCGGCAAAGCGATAGGTCTTTGCTTCGATAAAGGTAGGTCCGCCACCTGATCGCGCACGATCGACGGCAGATTGAATTCCTTCGCGGACTACTTCAATATCCATTCCATCCAGTGCGTAATGCGGCATCGCATAGCTTTCCGCACGGATATGTAGATCTTCAATCGGAGTAGTTAGATTGATGCGGCTGTATTCTGCGTAAACATTGTTATCGCAGATAAATACAACTGGAAGTTTCCAGATTGCTGCCAGGTTTAGCGTTTCGTGGAAAGCGCCAATATTTGTTGCACCATCACCAAAAATAGCAACAGCAACGCGGTCATTACCTTGCACCTGAAAGGCAAGCGCTGCGCCAGCTGCGATCGGCATACCGCCACCGATGATTGCAGAAGTTGGCAGTAGTCCTAGCTCAAGATCGCAAAGGTGCATTGATCCACCGAGGCCACCGCAACAACCAGTTGCTTTACCCATAATTTCTGACATTGCAGACTCTGGCGTAATTCCGAGAGCGAGTGCAATACCGTGGCTTCGATAAGTAGCAGAAACTGGATCATCGGTGCGAAGAACGCTAGCTAGCCCAATTGCTAACGCCTCTTGTCCGTTACATAGGTGGGTTGTTCCTCTAATTGTTCCGGATGCAAAGAGGGCATTGATTTGATTTTCAAATTCACGGATCTCAACAGCACGTTCAAATTGAGCAATCGGATCGTTCAGAATTGCTTTGCGTCGCTCTAAACCTTTACTCATCTTAGAAACCCTCCCGAATCCACCACGGTTGCGGCGCTTTACCTGTCGCCATCAATTGATCAATCTGATAATTAATTTCAGTTGCATTTGGTAGGAAGCGCGCTTCCAAGCCACCGTTGTAAGGAACTGGAACGTTCGGGCAAGTGATTCGGATAGGCGCTGACTTAAGTTCACCGAAGAATTGCGCGCTTACCGCAGCCACAATCTCAGATCCCCAGCCACCGCTCTCTGGCTGCTCTTCAACAACAACTAAGCGGCCAGTCTTCTTGACTGATTCAAAGACAGTTTTCTTATCCCAAGGAACAATTGTGCAAAGGTCAATAACTTCAATATCCAAGCTGCTAGCTGCCGCAGCCTCACGTGCGATATTTGTCATCTGCCCAAGCGCAACAATGGTGAGATCTTTTCCTGGCTTAACAACTCTCGCTTTGCCAATCTCCATCTTTAGATTGGTATCAACTTCACCACGCTCGGCGTAAGTAACTCTTGGCTCGAGGAACATCACCGGATCTGGATCTTGAATCGCAGCGCGCAATAAACTGTAAGCGCTCTGTGCATCACTTGGAGATAAAACTTTTAAACCTGGTGTTGCGGCTACCCAGTTCTCTAGTGTTTGTGAATGTTGCCCACCGAATCCAAGTCCACCACCGACAGATGCACGGACCACCATTGGAACTGAGAGCTTGCCATTACTTAAGTAACGCATCTTCGCGCCTTCAGTTACCAGCTGATCAAGTGCGACTCCGAGAAATTCCATAAACATAATTTCAATTACAGGTTTCAAACCCATAGTTGCAGCGCCAACAGCGGCGCCGGTAAATGCCATTTCGGAGATTGGAGTATCGCGAACACGAACTGGCCCAAACTCATCTAACAAACCTTCAGTAGTTTTGAAAGGCCCCTCTGCTGCTGCAATATCTTCACCGAAGACGATAACCGTTGGATCGGCTCTCATCTCATC
>CANHRF010000021.1 GCA_947463335.1 Actinomycetota bacterium | reverse complement strand
TTGTGCCAGGCGATAAGACTTTGGTGGTGCGCATCCACGGCGTCGATGTCGGCATCGCAATCTGTGAAGATCTTTGGATTGATGGCGGAATCACCGCGCAATTAGCTGAACGTAAACCGGGGCTAATCATCGTTCCTAACGGCTCTCCTTATGAACGCGCTAAAGATGATGTGCGTTTGGCCTTGGTAACCAAGCGCGCTCGCCAGGCAGCAGCTCCACTGGTCTATGTAAATATGACCGGCGGCCAAGATGATTTGGTTTTTGATGGCGACAGCATTGTCGTAAATTCAGATGGCGCAGTCATTGCGCGCGCTCCGCAATTTGAAGATGGCGTAGCCGTTGTTGATTTAGATGTTGCGACAAAGACAAGTGCGCCAGATGTAGTCATCTCTGAATCTGAAGTCAGCGTTGATCGCGCTTTGATTCCTGGCATTGCAATGCGACTTGATGACCGCGAAGAAATCTGGCAGGCGTTAGTAATAGGCCTTAGAGATTATGTAGAAAAGAATGGCTTCCGTAGCGTTGTTCTTGGTTTATCTGGCGGAATCGATTCAGCGTTAGTTGCGGCAATTGCGATCGATGCTCTAGGCGCCAAGCGAGTAAATGGCGTGGCCCTGCCAAGTAAATATTCATCAGATCATTCAATCTCTGATGCACAAGCTTTAGCTCAAGCCACCGGCATTCACTTTCGCACTGTGCCAATCGCACCAATGGTCGAGGCATATATGAACAACCTGATTTTGAAAGGGTTAGCAGAAGAGAATTTGCAGGCCCGAGTTCGCGGCACCACTTTGATGGGGATCTCAAATCAAGAAGGCCACCTGGTCTTAGCGACTGGAAATAAGTCAGAGCTCGCGGTTGGTTACTCAACGCTTTATGGCGATGCAGTCGGGGGCTTTGCGCCAATTAAAGATATTTACAAGACCGATGTTTGGGCGCTAGCTCGCTGGCGAAATGAAGTCGCGCGCAGTCGCGGTGAGGCTGAGCCAATTCCGGTTAACTCAATTGAGAAAGAACCAAGTGCAGAACTGCGCCCAGATCAGAAAGATTCTGATTCGCTTCCAGATTACTTATTGCTTGATCGCGTCTTGACTGCATATGTTGATGATGATCAAGGATCGGATGCGCTAATTGCAGCAGGCTTTGATGAGGCCTTGGTCCGTCGGGTGATCGCAATGGTGGATAAAGCCGAGTACAAACGGCGCCAATATCCACCGGGAACAAAGGTTTCCAAGCGGGCTTTCGGTAAGGATCGCCGCTTGCCAATGACTTCGCGCTGGCAAGAGGGTTCGTAACACAGCCGTAACTTTGCCTTGGCAGGATGTGGCTATGTCCGCAAATGATTCACAGATGAGCAAGCAGCAAGAGTTTGTGCTGCGCACAATTGAAGAGCGCAATATTCGTTTCATTCGACTCTGGTTTACCGATGTCTTGGGATATTTAAAATCAGTAGCAATCGCACCAGCTGAATTAGCAAATGCTTTCGATGAGGGCATTGGATTCGATGGATCGGCGATTGAAGGATTTGCGCGAGTAACCGAGTCAGATATGTTGGCAAAGCCAGATCCGGCAACATTTTCAATCTTGCCTTGGCGCACTGAATCACCAGGTGCGGCTCGTATGTTCTGCGATATCACTATGCCTGACGGATCACCATCGCATGCCGATCCGCGCAATGTGCTGCGCCGTACTTTGAATAAAGCGGCGCAGATGGGTTACACCTGTTACACCCATCCCGAAATTGAATTCTTCTTATTTAAATCAAGCCCTGTAAAAGGTGAGCAACCAGTTCCGGTTGATCAAGGTGGCTACTTTGATCACACACCTGCAGTAGTCGGCCACGACTTCCGCCGCCAGGCGATCACGATGCTGGAAGCGATGGGAATCTCAGTTGAATTTAGCCATCACGAAGGCGCACCTGGACAACAAGAAATTGATCTGCGTTATGCCGATGCGCTGAGTACTGCAGATAACATCATGACCTTCCGTCACGTGATTAAAGAAGTTGCCCTGGAACAAGGCTTTTACGCATCGTTTATGCCAAAGCCGTTTACCGATCATCCCGGCAGCGGAATGCATACCCACGTCTCGCTCTTTGAAGGCGAGAAGAACGCTTTCTACGATGCTTCTGCAGAGTTTAATTTATCGAAAGTAGCGCGTTCCTTTATCGCTGGAATCTTGAAGCACTCATCTGAAATAACGGCGGTCACAAATCAATGGGTCAATTCTTATAAGCGTTTGCAAGGCGGGGGAGAAGCGCCATCGCTAATCACTTGGGGCCACAACAATCGCAGCGCGCTAGTCCGTATCCCGATGTATAAACCAAATAAAGAGAATTCAACTCGAATCGAATTTCGTTCTCCTGATTCTGCCTGCAATCCTTATTTGGCCTATGCAGTTATGTTGGCAGCAGGGCTGAAGGGGATAGAAGGAAATTACAAACTAGTTGATGATGCCGCCCCTGAGTCGCTGCCTGCCAATTTAAATGAGGCGATTGCCGTTATGGAGAAGAGCGAGCTGGTCCGTGAGACCTTGGGCGAGCATGTCTTTGAATACGTTCTACGAAATAAGCGCGCGGAATGGCAGGATTACCGCCGCCAGGTTAGCGCTTACGAGTTAGACCGATATTTGCCTGTTCTGTAACACCAAATTTGCCCTTAAGGCTGTTACTTTATTGGTATGACTAAAGAGATTACAGATCGCGGTTTGCGCCGCATCAACTTATTCGCCGGCATTCTTCACTTTGGACAGATGGTGGCGGTTCTTGCGCTCTCATCAGATTTCACGCTACCCATCACTGCGCGATATATGTCTGGTCCTCCCGGAAGCACCTACGGCGATCTGATTGTCTTGTACGACGCACCACTTGCAATCGGTGTGGCAATATTTTTAGGCCTTTCATCGCTGGCTCACTTTATAGTCGTTAGCCCTAAATTCTTCCCGAGATATATCGCAGGACTTGCTGCCCATCGAAACTTCTTCCGCTGGGTTGAGTATTCAATTAGCTCATCCGTAATGATCGTTTTGATTGCGCAAGTAACTGGTATTTCAGATATCACTGCACTTATTGCCATCTTCGGAGTTAACGCTTCAATGATTCTCTTCGGTTGGCTACAGGAAAAATATGAAGAGCCAGGTAACGGCGGTTGGATTCCATTTATCTTCGGCTGCATCGCCGGCATCGTTCCGTGGCTTGCCTTGGTCTTCTATGTCTTTGCAATTGGTGGAGTTGGCGAGAATAAAGCGCCAACCTTCGTTTACTTCATTGTCTTAACAATCTTCGTTCTCTTCAATTCATTTGCCCTCGTGCAATTTCTTCAATATAAGAAGATCGGCAAATGGTCAGATTACCTACGTGGAGAGCGCACCTACATCACTCTCTCGCTGGTTGCGAAATCACTCCTTGCTTGGCAGATATTTGCTAACACGCTTATCCCTGTCTAAAGATTTAATCTAACTTTTATTGGAGGATAAGTGGCACTTCGTTGGGGATATTTAGGCGCGGGCGGAATCGCCGACATCATTGCAACTGACTTTGGTCATGCTGGGTTAAAGATTCAAGCAGTTGCAACTCGCGATCTGGCGCGCACCAACGCCTTCGCCGATAAGTTCAATATCCCTAACCGCCATCCAGATTACGCCTCGCTTGTGGCAGATCCAGAAGTCGATGTAATTTACATTTCAACGGTTCAGACCTTGCACCGCGATCATGCCCTTCTGGCAATTGAAGCTGGAAAACATGTCTTGCTGGAAAAGCCATTCACTATGAATGCTGCTGATGCCCATGAAATTTATGCCGCCGCAAAACGCAAAAACGTCTTTGTGATGGAGGCGATGTGGACGCGTTTCTTGCCGACTATGTCAGCAGTTTTTGCGGCAATAGAAGCGGGCGAAATTGGCACGCCACATTTTGTTTACGCCGACCACAGCCAATACCTGCCAATCGAGCGCGCTCCACGCCTTTGGAATCGCGAACAAGGTGGCGGTGCGCACTATGACTTAGGAATTTATCCAGTCCATATGGCGATACGCACCCTGGGAATTCCAGATTCAGTCAGCGGCAAATCTGTAATGACAGATACTGGCGTTGATTCGGCAACAGCTGCAGTTCTGCAATATAACAACGGAAGTCTGGCGTTGATTAACTCGTGTATGACTATGGCCGGAACAATCAATGCGGCGATCCACGGAACCAAAGGAAGAATCGATATTGATGGCTGGTTCTTTGAACAAACCACCTTCAGTATTTATGACAACCAACATAAATTAGTCCGTAAATATGAAGAGAAAATTGCTGGCCGAGGAATGCAGTATCAAGCAATTCACGTTGAAGAGTGCATCGCAAAAGGCCTCACCGAAAGTCCAATTTTGAGCCTTGCTGAAACGGTGAAGATTATGGAAGTAATGGAGCAGATTCACGTCTTTTAAACCGGCTCCAGCGCTTACTTGCTCAGATGTAACGCGGAGCGTTACTATTTCGCTATGTCTTTATCCGTGACACTTCGCAGCCTCCTCCTTCGCTGCCGTGGCGGGGCCAAGTAACCGGTCCCCTCGCCGCGGGGTTTGTCGCACCGGTAAAACCCGACAAAACCCAAAAATTAGGAGTTAAGTAAATGTCAGTAGAAAAGAATTTCCCTGAACAAAAACCATCGCAGATGCCGGTGCATCGTTATTCCTCATTTATTCCAGTTGATTTAAAGGATCGCACCTGGCCAACCAAGCAGATGAGCAAAGCTCCACAATGGTGCTCAGTTGATCTGCGCGATGGCAATCAAGCGCTCATCGATCCAATGGATACGCCACGCAAGTTGGCGATGTTTAAACTCCTTGTGGAGATGGGTTACAAAGAAATCGAAGTTGGGTTTCCTTCTGCATCTCAGACCGATTTCGATTTTGTTCGCAAGATAATCGACGATGGCTTGATTCCTGATGACGTTGTGATTCAGGTGCTTACCCAAGCGCGCGAACCCTTAATCCGTCGGACCTATGAAGCCATTAAGGGGTCGAAGCAAGCGATTGTTCACCTTTATAACTCAACATCTACTCTGCAGCGTCGGGTTGTTTTTGGTCTTGATAAAGATGGCATCAAGAAGATCGCCACCGATGGTGCGCAGTTATGTCTAGATTTAATCTCCGAAGTTCCTGGCACTAAAGTCTCTTTTGAATACTCACCTGAGTCTTACACCGGCACTGAGTTGGAATTTGCCGTGGAAGTTTGCAACGCGGTAAACGCGATCTGGAAGCCGACTCCACAGTGGAAGACAATTATGAATCTGCCAGCAACAGTTGAAATGGCAACCCCAAATGTTTATGCAGATTCGATTGAATGGATGTGCCGCAATCTAGAAAATCGTGAGAGCGTCATAGTTTCGCTACATCCACACAATGATCGTGGAACCGGCGTTGCAGCTGCAGAACTCGGTTATTTAGCCGGTGCAGATCGCATTGAAGGAACACTATTCGGCAACGGCGAGCGAACCGGAAATGTATGCCTGGTCACCCTTGGTATGAACTTGGTTTCTCACGGTATCGATCCAATGATTGATTTCTCAGATATCGATCAGATCCGCCGCACCGTCGAATATGCCAATCAATTGCGCGTGCCAGAGCGCCATCCTTATGGCGGAGATTTGGTCTTTACCGCTTTCTCCGGTTCACACCAAGATGCAATTAAGAAAGGCTTTGAACATCTAGAAAGAGATGCCAAAGCTGCTGGCGTTGATAAAGAGAAATTTACCTGGGCAATTCCTTACTTGCCGATAGATCCTAGAGATATCGGCCGTTCTTATGAAGCAGTCATCCGCGTTAACTCACAATCTGGCAAAGGTGGCGTTGCTTACTTAATGAAGAACGAACATCATCTCGATCTGCCACGTCGCCATCAAATTGAATTTAGCCGCGTCGTGCAAGCCAAGACAGATTCTGAAGGCGGAGAAATCACAGCCAGTGCAATGTGGAATATCTTCGAAGATGAATACCTGCCAACTGAATCAGCTCCGTGGGGAAGATTCAGATTAAAGGGACTCTCACAAACGTCGGTACTTGGCGAAGATGTTCATTTAACTGTGAAGATTTTAGATCGTGGTGAAATGAAAGAGTTAGTCGGTCAAGGAAATGGACCAATCGCTGCGTTCTGCAATATCTTGCAGGCTTACGGGGTAGATGTTCGTGTTCTTGATTATTACGAGCATGCTCTATCTGCCGGCGGTGATGCATCGGCTGCCGCCTATTTAGAGTGCTCAATCGGTAGCGAAGTTTTCTGGGGGGTCGGAATTGACCCAAACACCACAACTGCTTCACTTAAAGCAGTCGTGTCTGCAATAAATCGCGCTATCCGCTGACTACCTTTACCTTCGTGAGCCTTTATCGTGACGAAGCAATTATTTTGCGCACCCAGAAGCTGGGTGAAGCAGATCGCATCATCACCTTATTAACGCGCGAGCACGGTCGAGTTCGTGGCGTCGCTAAAGGCGTTCGGCGCACCATGTCTAAATTTGGCGCCCGCCTTGAACCAGGTAGCCATGTAGATATCCAACTTCATAAAGGTCGCACCTTTGACACGATCACCCAAGTTGAGGCGATCAATAATTACGGCGAAGCGCTAACCGAGGATTACCAGCGTTGGACAATTGCATCTGCAATTTTAGAAACCGCCGAGCGATTTACATCGCAGGAGTACGAACCAGCCCTACAAGAATTTCAGCTAGTTGTTGGTGGAATGAAAGCCCTTGCTGAAAATCGTTACGATGCATCGTTAATTCTCGATGCTTTTCTGCTTCGTTCTTTAGCTATCGGCGGATATGCGCCATCAACATCTAATTGTTCACGTTGTGAAAAACCAGGACCACATCGGTACTTCTCGTTAGTCGGCGGAGGCTCGGTCTGCAACGAATGTCGTCCATCGGCTTGCGCAACACCAGCGCCTGAAACACTTGAGTTATTAGGTGCTTTATTAAGCGGTGATTGGGAAGTCGCACAAGCAAGTGAAGCGCGTAATCGCCGAGAGGCTAGTGGTTTGGTCATTGCTTACTTACAATGGCACTTGGAACGCGGGCTACGCAGCCTGCCGATCGTGGAGAGAGTTTAAAAGTTGAGTAAGAAGATTGAAGTTCCAGAACATATCGCAATCGTGATGGATGGAAATGGTCGCTGGGCCAAGGATCGCGGTTTAGCGCGTACCGCAGGACATGAAGCAGGCGAGAAAGTTCTCTTCGATTTAGTAGAAGCAGCGATTGGTTTTGGCGTTAAAGAGTTAAGCGCATACGCCTTTTCGACCGAAAACTGGAAGCGCACCCCGGAAGAAGTTAAGTTCCTTATGGGATATAGCCGCGATGTATTGCGCCGCCGCCGTGATCGCCTAAATGAGATGGGTGTAAAGATTCAATGGATCGGCCGGCCACAAAGGTTATGGAAATCGGTGATTTCAGAGCTTGAGGAAGCTCAAGAGCTAACTAAGAAAAATAAAACATTGACTCTAAATATGTGCGTTAATTACGGTGGACGATCTGAATTAGTAGATGCCACAACTGCACTTGCTCGTGATGTGAAGCGTGGCAAGTTAAAGCCAGATGCGATAACTGAAAAGACTATTGAGAAATATCTTTACTCTCCAAAGATGCGCGATGTAGATCTATTCTTGCGATCATCGGGGGAGCAGCGCACCAGTAACTTCTTACCTTGGCAATCGGTCTACGCTGAATTTGTCTTTATGGATGTGCTCTGGCCAGATATGACGCCCAAGCAACTTTGGAAAGCTATCGAGATTTATTCAGAGCGCGATAGACGCTTTGGGAAGGCTTGACCTTCCCAACAGTAGGGATTGCGGAAAAGCGTAGCTCTTAGCACTTGGCGCAGAGACCGAAGATCTCTGCGGTATGGCCAACATCGCGGAAGCCATGTTCTTCAGCCATCAGCTTCGCCCATTTTTCAATAGCTCCACCTTCAATTTCAACGGTATCGCCACAGCCTTTACAAACAAGGTGATGGTGGTGGGCTTCACCGCATAAACGGTAGATAGCTTCGCCATCTTCGCGGCGCAGAACATCAACGATCTTGTCATTGACCAAACTCTGCAGCGCGCGATAGACAGTGGTTAGACCAATGCTTTCGCCTTCACGTTGCATCAATCGATAAATTTCCTGCGCGCTGGCAAAACCACCAGCGCGCTCAAGGGTGCTCAGAACCCTTGGGTTGGATCTAGACATTACTTATTCTTGGGTTCTTCGTGGCCGTGTTCATCATCTTCATGATGATCGCCTTCTTCATGAATAGAGCTCTGGGTTCCGTGCGAATGTACATCTCCGCTATGTAAGAAACTGACCAGCCCCCACATCACAAATACTCCAAGAATGGTTGCAAGAATCGTGAGCTTTGAAGAGTGACGCGAATGCGCCTCTGGCAAAATATGTGAAGTTGCCAGGTAGATAACGATTCCAGAGAAGACGGCAAGATAGATCGCTATCAAATTATCACCAAGTACCAAAGTAGTTCCGAGAGCGGCACCACCTACTCGAGCAATTGCATCAACGCCAAGTAGCCATATTCCTTTACGAGTCCACTTACCGCTCTTAACCAAGAATGAAACTGTATTTAAACCATCGCTAAATGCATGAACTAGAAGCGCGATAAATACTGCTATACCTAAATCGGAGCTAACTTTGAAAGCGACTCCGAGAGCAAGGCCATCTAGGAAAACGTGCCCGCCCATCGCGAGTGCGCCAAGTGCACCAGCGACATTGGATGAGTGTTTATGGTCGTGCCCGTAATCTGATTCTGCAGGTTCGTGCGATCCAAAGAGCTGTTCATAAAAATGTAGAAGCAAGAATCCGGCGATCAGTGCAACTGATACCGCAGGTGCATGAAAGATTTCTTGTGTGCCAAGAGCAAAGACTTCAGGCAGCAAATCAAAAGCGACTAACCCGAGCAAGAGACCTGCCGATAATCCGAGTACTAAGTGGAGGCGATCCTTCGATTTAATTGCGAGAAATCCACCTGCTGCAGTTGCAAAGGCTGTTAAGGCGGCCAAGCCGATAGCAAGATTCATAACCAGAAGATATCATAAAGTGAAAATGATTTTCATTCCCATTGGCCAGCGCCCTAGGCTGGAGCCATGATCGCAATCGCCAGATTTGAGCTCCCGCTGAGCCAGGCCGAACCATTCCGCGCTGAACTTGAGGCGGTTAAAGCGGTCTTAGCCGAAGCAACCGGATTTATCTCAGGCACAGTAGGCCAAAATCTAGATGAGCCGACGCTCTGGGTTTTAACGACTGAATGGGAGAACGTCGGTTCTTATCGCAGAGCGCTTAGCTCTACGCGCGCAAAGTTAGAGGCGATTCCAGTTCTTGCACGTGCAATTGATGAGCCCGGAGCGTATGAGTGATTAAGGCGTGCGAGTAAACTAAGCACACGATTGCAACGCCCGTTGCCTTTCGCCGACAGCCAGCCGGATGGAGATTAGTTATGGCCGTAGATCGTTTAGAAAATATTGTTTCCCTCGCCAAGCGACGTGGATTTGTTTATCCCTCTTCAGAAATTTACGGCGGACTTCGCGCCTCTTGGGATTACGGTCCGCTCGGAGTTGAGTTAAAGAACAATGTAAAGCGCCAATGGTGGAAATCCATGGTGATGGGTCGTGAAGATGTTGTCGGCCTGGACTCTTGTGTGATCTTGGCGCGTGAAGTTTGGGAAGCATCCGGACACGTTGCCACCTTTAGCGATCCGCTTACCGAATGTACTGCTTGCAATAAGCGTTATCGCGCAGATCATTTGGAAGAAGCGTACGAAGCAAAACATAAGAAGAAGCTTGAATCACTTGCCGATATGAACTGCCCTGCTTGCGGAAATAAAGGCCAGTTCACAACTCCAAAACAATTTTCAGGTTTGTTGAAAACATTCCTCGGACCAGTTGAAGATGAATCAGGGCTTGCTTATCTGCGCCCAGAAACTGCGCAAGGAATCTTTATCAACTTTGACCAGGTAATGACTACTTCACGTCGCAAACCACCTTTTGGTATCGGACAGATTGGAAAGTCATTCCGCAACGAAATCACGCCCGGAAACTTCATCTTCCGTACTCGCGAATTTGAACAGATGGAGATGGAGTTCTTCGTTGTACCTGGCACTGATGAAGATTGGCACCAATACTGGATCGACACTCGCCTGGCTTGGTACAAGGATCTCGGCATTAATCCAGATCGTTTGAGAATTTATGATCATCCAAAAGAGAAGTTGTCACATTATTCAAAGCGCACAGCAGATATCGAATATAAATTTGAATTCGCTGGCACCGAATGGGGCGAGCTAGAAGGAATCGCTAACCGCACTGATTTTGATCTTAAGGCGCACTCTGCTGCATCAGGAAAAGACCTTTCTTACTTTGATCAGGAGAAGAACGAACGTTGGACTCCTTATGTAATTGAGCCTGCGGCGGGTGTAGATCGCTGTGCGCTGACCTTCTTGATGGATGCATTCACAGAAGATGAAGCGCCTAACGCTAAGGGCGAGATGGAAAAGCGCGCAGTACTTAAACTCGATCATCGCTTAGCTCCAGTAAAGGTTGCTGTATTACCACTTTCACGTAACGCCGATCTTTCGCCAAAAGCGCGCGATCTAGCAGCGCAATTACGTAAGAACTGGAATATCGATTTCGATGATGCTGGTGCGATTGGACGTCGTTACCGCCGCCAAGATGAGATCGGCACTCCTTATTGCATCACCATTGACTTCGAAACCCTTGATGATCAAGCGGTAACAATTCGCGATCGCGACACAATGGCGCAAGAGCGTATTGCACTCGATCAAGTAGAAGCCTGGCTTGCTCCGCGTTTATTAGGTTGCTAACAATTGGCTTTAACCCTGCCACTAGCAAGTGGTGACCATGTAATTGATCCACCGGTGGTTCTTGCGCCGATGGCGGGAATCACCAACTCTGCATTTCGCGCACTCTGTCGCGAACAGGGCGCTGGTTTATTTGTCTCTGAAATGGTTACTGCGCGCGCTTTAATTGAAAGACGGCCAGATACCTTGCGCATGATTGCTCCTGGCGCTGGAGAATGGCCACGTTCGGTGCAGTTATATAGCGTTGACCCACACACAATGCGCGCTGCTGTGACAATGATTGGCAAAGAGAATTTAGCCGATCACATTGATATGAACTTTGGATGCCCGGTTCCGAAGGTAACTCGCAAAGGCGGGGGAGCAGCGCTTCCTTACAAGCGCAAACTCTTCGCTGCAATCGTTGATGCAGCAGTGCAAGCAGCGAAACCATTTGGAATTCCGGTTACGGTAAAGATGCGCATTGGTATCGATACCGATCACCACACATATTTAGAAGCGGCAAAGTCAGCATCAGATAGCGGTGTTGCTTGGGTGGCACTTCACGCACGCACTGCAGA
>CANHRF010000020.1 GCA_947463335.1 Actinomycetota bacterium | reverse complement strand
TTTAGCGATCCTTGACAGTGCAGGCAGAATATAGACATGGCCACTAAAGAATTATTGATCGTAACCGGAATGTCCGGTGCTGGTCGATCCACGGTGGCACACGCTTTAGAAGATCTAGGTTGGTATGTCGTTGATAATCTGCCGCCTGCACTATTACCTGCACTCGCCACACAAGCACGAACTTCCGAAATCGCATCCCTTGCTGTAATAGTCGATGTGCGTGGTGGCAAGTTCTTTGATGCGTTAAATAATTCGCTACAAACTTTATCTACAGATGGCGCTTCCTATCGCTTACTATTTTTAGATGCCACCGATCAATCGCTAGTACAACGTTTTGAATCTACGCGTCGCCCACATCCTTTGCAGGGCAAAGACCGGATAGTCGATGGTATTGAACGCGAACGTGCCAAACTTGAAGAACTTCGCTCTCAATCAGATGTAGTAATTGATACCTCCAACCTCAATGTCCATCAATTAGAGAAGCGCGTTGGTGAGATTTTCTCCGCCGGGATGCTGGATGCAATCCGTATCAACGTACTTTCTTTCGGATACAAATACGGAATTCCGGTAGATGCTGATCTCGTTCTGGATTGTCGCTTCATCCCAAATCCACACTGGATTCCTGAACTACGACCACTTACGGGTTTAACTAAAGAAGTCTCAAATAAAGTTTTAAACACCGAAGGCGTGAGCGAGTTTGTTAAGAGCTACGTCTCAGTTATTCGCCAGATGATGCCGGGCTACCTTAGGGAAGGTAAGAAGTATGTAACTATCGCAATTGGATGCACTGGTGGAAAACATCGCAGCGTCGCAATTGCAGCAGAAATCGCCAGACAGTTATCTGCCGATCCAAGTGAAATTGAGATTTCGGCTCACGCAACCCATCGCGATGTTGGTCGTGAATGAGTGAGCGCAGCCTTCGCGTAGTTGCGCTGGGTGGTGGCCACGGTTTAGCGGCGACGCTATCTGCCTTGCGTGGTGTTACTTCAGAGATAACTGCAATTGTTACCGTCGCGGATAACGGTGGTTCGAGCGGGCGTCTGCGTGATGAATTTTCAATTATTCCGCCTGGTGATTTGCGAATGGCGCTAGCCGCTCTCTGCGCAGATGATGAATGGGGGCGCAGTTGGGCAGAGATCATGCAATACCGATTTACCAGTGGGGGCCCACTAGATGGCCACGCAGTCGGGAATCTACTTTTAGCAGCGCTCTGGGATATGGGTGAAGATAACGTTGCCGGTCTAGATCGCGTGGGCTCACTCTTGAAAGTTATTGGTCGGGTCTTGCCAATGTCGAAAGAGCCGCTAGATATTGAGGGAACTTTTACCAATTCCACTGGAAGATTTATTGTTAAAGGCCAGGTAGAAGTAGCAACCGCGAAGGGGCGGTTAGAGTCGCTGCGGCTTCACCCTGATAACCCTGCGGCACACGAAGAATCATTGGCAGCGATTGATAGCGCCGATTGGATTGTGATGGGTCCCGGCTCTTGGTTCTCTAGTGTTCTGCCGCATTTACTAGTTCCACAACAGCGTGATGCGATTATTAAATCAAAAGCGAAGAAATTGCTAGTTCTAAATTTGGATTCAGCGAGTGTGAGCGGTGAAAAATTTGATTCAGGGGAATACGCCGGTTATACCCCGCTAGAACATATTAATATTTTGCAGCAGTACGCCCCTGGTTTGAACTTCGATTATCTAATTGCAGATTCGAGCCTCGACATTCAGGTAAATGCGGCGAATGAGAATCTTTCAAGTACAGGTGGAGAGTTATTAGTGGCAGATCTACGCGATAGCGCCACGCATATCCACCATAGCTCTAAAAAATTGACCCCACTTTTGGCACACATTGCCAGCCAAACCCTGCTTGGATAAGCCCATGGCAATGACCGCAGCAGTTAAGGACGAATTGAGTCGTCTCTCAGTAACCAAACCGTGCTGCCGCAAAGCCGAAGTCTCTTCACTTCTGCGTTTTGCTGGTGGGCTGCATATCGCAGCTGGAAAAGTTGTAATTGAGGTTGAACTCGATACCTCGCAGAGCGCTCGTCGTCTCAAGAAAGATATTGCGGATATTTACGGTCACGATAGCGATTTAGCAGTTCTCACATCTAGTGGACTTCGCAAAGGAAGTCGCTACGTTGTTCGCGTCATTGAAGCCGGTGATGCCTTGGCTCGCCAAACAGGTTTGATCGACAGTAATGGAAGACCGGTTCGTGGACTTCCGCCACAAGTAGTCGCTGCGAATATCTGCGATGCAGAAGCGGCTTGGCGAGGCGCATTTATCGCGCACGGTTCACTGACTGAACCAGGTCGTTCATCTTCACTTGAAATCACCTGCCCCGGACCTGAAGCCGCCCTTGCTCTAGTTGGAGCAGCTAGGCGTTTAGGAATTACCGCCAAGGCGCGCGAGGTGCGTGGAGTTGATCGAGTAGTTATCCGTGATGGCGATGCGATCGGAGTTCTACTAACTAGATTAGGTGCGCACGAGAGCGTATTGGCTTGGGAAGAGCGACGTATGCGCCGCGAAGTAAGGGCAACTGCTAATCGCCTGGCAAATTTTGATGATGCAAATCTGCGTCGCTCGGCGCGCGCTGCCGTCGCAGCAGCTGCGCGTGTACAACGCGCGCTAGAAATTTTGGGCCCAACTATTCCTGATCATTTGAAGGAAGCGGGAGAGTTGCGAATAAGTCATGGCCAAGCAAGTTTGGAAGAGCTGGGCTCGCTCGCGACTCCACCAATGACCAAAGATGCAATCGCCGGCCGAATTCGCCGACTCTTAGCAATGGCCGATAAGCGCGCTGGTGAACTCGGAATTCCCGATACTGAAGCGGGCCTTTCGCCAGATTTACTTAATTAATCAGATTTACTGATTTGATGTGCGTGAAGTAAGACTGACTTACGCGTAAGTAACTCCTTGATAATGGTAAGGTTAGCCACGACCCCAACGATGTGGCAGTTTCATTGCCGTATACCCATCTGGCGCGCATCTCTTGTTTTTCAAACTTTGAATCTCAAGGCGCTCCGGTAGCGGGTCCTAACACTTTTAAAGCGAGGTTTTCACGTGATTAATGTTGGAATTAATGGATTTGGACGAATTGGCCGTAACTTCTTCCGCGCTTCACTCACCAACCCAAATATCAATATCGTTGCTATCAACGATCTAACTGATAACGCCACTTTGGCACATTTATTGAAGTATGACTCCATCTTGGGCCGTCTCGGCCTTGAGGTTTCACATACTGAGGACACGCTCACCGTTGGTGGAAAGACGATCAAAGTATTCGCAGATCGCGACCCAGCAAATCTTCCTTGGGCATCAGTTAAAGCCGATATCGTCATTGAATCAACTGGCCACTTCACAAAGGCCGCCGATGCAAAGAAGCACATCACTGCAGGTGCGAAGAAGGTAATTATCTCTGCGCCAGCATCTGATGAAGATATAACAATCGTTATGGGCGTAAACCACGATAAGTACGATCCAGCGAACCATCACGTTATCTCTAACGCATCTTGCACAACTAACTGTCTCGCTCCAATGGCGAAGGTTCTCAACGATAACTGGGGAATTGTTAAGGGCTTAATGACAACAATTCACGCCTACACAAATGATCAAGTTATTCTCGATTTCCCTCATAAGGATCTCCGCCGTGCGCGCGCCGCAGCAACAAATATGATTCCAACATCAACAGGCGCTGCAAAAGCGATCTCATTGGTACTGCCAGAACTCAAGGGAAAGCTAGATGGTTATGCGATGCGTGTTCCAGTTCCAACTGGCTCAGCAACAGATTTAACTGTCGAGCTTGCTAAAGAAGCGACCGCAGCAGAGATCAACGCTGCAATGAAGGCGGCGGCTAATGGAGCGCTTAAAGGATTCCTTACTTACACCGAAGATCCAATCGTTTCATCAGATATCG
Source organism: Actinomycetota bacterium (assembly GCA_947463335.1). The sequence continues at coordinate 7,843 of CANHRF010000020.1, read as the reverse complement.
TCACCGATCCATCATCTTGTATCTTCGATTCCGGTCTTACTAAGGTAATCGGGAATCAGGTAAAGGTCGTTGGTTGGTATGACAACGAATGGGGTTACTCAAACCGCCTAGTTGATCTTGTAGGTCTAGTCGGAAAATCCCTCTAATTTAGATGGGTGAATCTGCAATCAACGCGCTGCAAAATTTTGATGTAGCCGGCAAACGAGTATTCCTGCGCTGTGATTTAAACGTTCCTTTAAAGGATGGCAAGATCACTGATGATGGACGCATTCGCGCCTCACTGCCGACTATCAAAACTCTCATTGCCAATGGTGCAAGTCTGGTAATTGCAGCGCACTTGGGGCGTCCCAAAGGTGAAGTAAAGCCAGAGCTATCTTCAGCACCAGTCGCAGCACGTTTATCTGAGTTATTGGGTCAGCCAGTAGTTTTCGCTGGGGCGGTCACAGGAAGCGATGTCACAGCAAAGGCGCAAGCGCTTAAGAGCGGCGAAATTCTATTACTTGAAAATATCCGCTTCAGCGCTGCAGAAACTTCTAAAGAAGAATCTGAACGCACCGCCTTTGCTAAAGAGTTATCGCAATTAGCCGATCTCTATGTCGGAGATGGCTTCGGCGCAGTTCACCGTAAACACGCATCGGTCTATGACCTTCCAAAACTCTTGCCTCACGTTGCTGGAACTCTTGTAGCAGCCGAGGTCGAGGTTCTTAAGAAGTTAACTCAGAACCCAGAGCGTCCCTATGGAGTTGTACTTGGTGGTGCAAAAGTTTCTGACAAGATCGGCGTAATCTCTAACTTGCTCGGCAAGGTAGATGTAATGGCGATCGGCGGGGGAATGGTCTTTACATTTTTAGCGGCACAAGGAAAAGAGATCGGCTCATCTTTAGTTGAGAAAGATTTAATCCCAACCGTTCAAGAGCTCATCAAGCAAGCTGATTCATCAGGGGTTAAGTTAGTGCTACCAACAGATATCGTTGTTGCACCAAAATTTGCCGCTGATGCACCGGCGACTCTCGTCAGCGCTGATGCAATTCCAGCAGATCAAATGGGGCTAGATATCGGACCTGATTCTGCAAAGGCTTTTGCATCCGCGATAGCTAGTTGCAAGACGGTTTTCTGGAATGGACCAATGGGAGTATTTGAATTCCCTACATTCGCTAACGGCACGAAAGTTGTCGCCGCTGCTTTAACCCAGGTATCTGGTATCTCTGTAGTTGGTGGGGGAGATTCCGCCGCCGCAGTGCGTGCGCTCGGTTTTGCCGATAGCGACTTCGGCTATATCTCAACTGGGGGAGGCGCATCCTTGGAGTACTTAGAAGGTAAAGAACTGCCAGGTTTAACCGCCTTGGGGCTCTAAGAGATTTTCTTTAGTATCGTTGCAGTAATTAATTTAAGGGAGTAAAAGATGCGTAAGCCACTTATGGCCGGAAACTGGAAGATGAATTTAAATCATCTCGAAGCGATTGCAGTTGCTCAAAAGTTGGTCTACTCATTAAGTGATAAAGATTATGACGCAGTCGATGTCGCAATCATCCCTCCATTTACAGATATTCGCTCGATCCAGACTTTGATTGATGGCGATCGCCTCCGCCTGCTATACGGCGCACAGGATCTATCTCCAGAAGTTAGCGGCGCTTTCACAGGTGATATCTCGGGCCATATGTTGGCCAAGTTGGGTTGCACATTTGTAGTTATCGGCCATTCAGAACGTCGCGCAATTCATAAAGAAGATGACGCGCTAATCAATCGCAAGATTAAGGCTGCACTTGCCAATGAGTTAACTCCAATTTTCTGCGTTGGTGAAGAACTCGCAATCCGTGAATCCGGCGCACACGTCTCGCACGTTATTCGCCAAGTTCGCGCTGGTCTTGAAGGATTTACCAAGCCAGAACTTAAGAAGATCGTTATCGCCTACGAACCCGTTTGGGCTATCGGCACAGGAAAGACAGCAACCCCGGAAGATGCACAAGAAGTCTGCGCTGCGATTCGGGAAGAGATCGGTTCAATCGGATCTGCCGAAATTGCATCAAATATGCGGATCCTTTACGGCGGTTCTGTGAAGTCTTCAAATATCTCTGAGATTATGAAGCAGTCCGATGTCGACGGAGCCCTGATCGGGGGAGCGAGCCTAGACCCTGAGGAATTGGCGAAGATCGCCAAGTTCTACGCGGTAGAAAACGGCTAAGGCCCACCGAGGATCTAGTATCCTTCTCTCATATCTCCATCTAAAAATTAGGGGTTTTCAAAAGTGGAATTAGCTCTCTCAATCTTGTTGGTAATCACAAGTCTCGTGATGATCTTGCTCGTTCTTCTCCACAAAGGAAAAGGTTCTGGCCTCTCTGATCTATTCGGTGGTGGAATTTCATCAAATTACGGCGGCTCGTCTGTAGTTGAGAGAAATCTTGACCGCATCACAATTGTTGTTGGTGGAATCTGGTTCGGCGGCGTTGTCGCGTTAAGTCTTGTTTTGAAGGGTTAATAAATGGCAAGTGCAATTCGCGGAAGTCGTGTCGGCGCTGGCCCAATGGGCGAAGCCGAGCGCGGAGATCAGATTGAACGCGCCACAGTTTCATACTGGTGCGGCAATGGCCACGAAGTTCGTCCTTCATTTGCAGTTGAAGAGACGGTAGTTATTCCAGCTGAATGGGATTGCCCAAAGTGCGGTCTACCCGCTGGTCGTGACCGGAATAATCCACCAAAGGCAGTAGTCAATATTCCTTACAAGACACACCTTGCCTACGTTAAGGAGCGTCGCACCGATACTGAAGGTGCAAAGATTCTAGAAGATGCCCTTCGTAAACTCCGTGGAGATGACGAGTAATTAGAGCGCTTTAGCAGCTTTTAAAAGTTGAGATATACCCGCGCTTCGCTCTGCAAGATTGAGACGAAGGAGCGGGTATTTTCTCGCCCCAAGTGCATGTGAGTCACCGATTGCTTGCGCCATAAGCAAAGTGCCAAATGTAAATTCACGTCCCGGGACGTCAAAATCCCGCTTCGTATTTCCCGTTATCTGCAAGAACGAACCATTCTGCTGTCCGCCTTTATGGAACTGTCCAGTCGAATGGAGAAAACGCGGACCCCAACCAAATGAAACTGGACGCCCTGATTTATCAGACAAGATACTTCGCAATTCTACGATCGCCGCATCATCCTTGCGATCTAGATAAGCCATAATCGCGATGTAACCATCTGAATCAGTGGTTGCGATTAAATTCTTCAAAGAAGCGGTTAGCGTGTTGCCATCGCCAAATATCTCTACCTGCTCATCAATCGCAGATGGGTTTAGCAAAGGTAGTTGATTTCTCCACTCCTTTAAAACTTCTGAAGTCGCTTCCTTTGCTTCAGTTACATTGGGTTGATTAAAGGGATCAATGGCCAGCGCCGCGCCCATAAGTGCAGTTACCCACTCCCAGAATAAGAAATGCTCACCGAGTTCGGCAATCACACTCAAATCTGCGCCTTCTGCAAAACCGACCGAGAAAGCTCCGCCGCTCGCTGCTTCGCTAAAGCTCGACGTCGCAATTGGCAGGCGACCTTTCTCATTTTTTCCAGTTGATTCCGCGATTAACTGTTCAATCCAATCTGACAAACCCGGAAAACTAGAACCGTGATCTGTGAAGCCTAAGAACTGTTTATTCTGAGTTACCAATAGATAAGCAACGTCTAAGGCAACTGAAGGATCGCTCGTTAATTGAGTGCGACAGTCTCCGGCTTGATCTAGAAGTATTGAGGCATCAACGCCCATTAATGCGGCTGGAGTCAACCCAAATGCGGTTAGCGCGCTAAAGCGTCCACCGACTTTTGGATCTGCGTTTATTACAGTGAATCCTCTGGCGCGCACATCTTTATCTAGAGGCGATCCTGGATCGGTCACAAAGACCATGTGCTGCGTAGGATCTAAATTGGATTGGGTTAGATAGCCTTCAAAGAAGGCGCGCTGTGAGGAAGTTTCAATTGTTGATCCTGATTTGGAGCTCACGATCACCAGTAAGTTCTCAGCAGGTCCATTAAGAGCATGCGCAAGATAATCAGGATCGGTGGAATCTAAGATAAAGATTTCCTTGTCAAAAGTTTTAGCAATCACCTCTGGCGCAAGTGAAGATCCACCCATTCCACATAAAACTAATCTCCCGCGATCTCTAAACTTTGCTGACACCGCATCTAAAATTGGCAGAAGATCTCGCGAACTTTCATCTAGATCGATCCAGTTCAGTCTAACTGCAGCCTCAGCCGCCGCTGCCGAACCCCAAATTTCAGGATCTTTCTTCGCCAATCGAGGATGAGCTGCGGCAATCGATTTATATATCGGGTCGCTGCGATCGATATTCTCAAGCGCTGGCCCAAGTAAGGTAATCATTACTTCAGGGCTGCTTCGATCTTGGCGACAATCACTTCTGGACCAAATCCAAACTCAGCAAATAACTTTGTAGCAGAAGCTGATGCGCCATAGTGTTCCAACGAAATTGCTATTCCGTTATCACCGATGTACTCGCGCCAACCTTGAGCAATACCCGCTTCGATACTTACCTTTAAGCGAGTTGCCTTTGGCAGAACGCTCTCTCGGTATGCCGCAGACTCTTGGTTAAACCATTCCAGACAAGGAGCGCTAACCACGCGAGCGGCGATCGATTTTTCAGCAAGAAGGCTCTGTACTGCCAAAGCGATCGAAACTTCTGAGCCAGTTGCGATGAGCACAACATCGGCAGCGGTCGCCGAATCCTTGAGAATATATGCGCCTTTACCTACCAGCGTTTCTGAACCGTGAGAGCCGCGATCAAAAACCGGTAAGTTTTGGCGGGAAAGAAGCAGCCCAACCGGTTTGCGACGAGCCAATATCTGTTTCCAAGCCTCGCGAACTTCATTGGCATCTGCTGGGCGAATAACTGCAAAGTTAGGGATCGCACGAAGTGATGCAAGATGTTCAATTGGTTGGTGGGTTGGACCATCTTCACCAAGACCAATTGAATCGTGGCTCCAGATAAAGATGCTCGGCAGATCCATAATCGCAGATAAGCGAACTGCTGGTCGCATGTAATCGCTAAAGACAGCGAATGTTCCACCGAAGCACTTCGATAAACCGTGGAGCGCGATTCCGTTGAGAATAGATCCCATTGCATGTTCACGAATTCCAAAGTGGATCATGCGACCGTAAGGATTGGCATCTTTCATAGCGCTGCTGGCAGGTAGGAAAGATCCTGAGCCGCTTATCGTTGTGTTATTACTTCCCGCTAAATCTGCAGAACCGCCCCAGAACTCGGGGAGGACTTTCGCAAGCGCTGCGATCACCTCACCTGAGGCCTTGCGCGTTGCAACTTCTTTACCTGCAGCATATTGCGGGAGTTCAGCATCCCATCCTTGTGGAAGCTCTCCACTAACTACGCGCTGCAATAAAGCAGCTCCTTCGGGATTGCTCTTCTGCCAGAGCGCGAATTTTTCATCCCAACTCTTTCGAGATGCGGCTCCGCGCTCTTTTACTTGGCGCACGTGATTTAGAACCTCGGTTGGCATTGCAAAGTTCTCTTCCGGATTCAATCCAAGAAGCACCTTCGTTGCAGAAATTTCCTCAGCGCCAAGGGCGGAACCGTGGGACTCTGCGGTGTTACGAGCGCTGGGTGCGGGCCAGGCGATTACTGAACACATTCTTATCAAAGTCGGACGAGTGACTTCTCTCTTGGCTGCAACCATTGCCGCATCAAGTGCCAACAAATCAACGTTGCCATCTGCGGCTGCCGCGACATCAATAACGTTCCAACCATATGCGCGATAACGCGCTGAGACATCTTCGGTAAAGGCGAGATGGGTATCGCCTTCAATTGAGATGCGATTATCGTCATAGATAACTTTCAAATTACCAAGTTGTTGCGTCCCAGCTAGTGATGATGCTTCGCTACTTACGCCTTCTTGCAGATCTCCATCAGAACACAGAACCCAGATATTGTGATCAAAGAGCGATGAATTTGCAGGAGCGCTGGCATCAAATAAACCGCGCTCATAACGCGCCGCCATCGCCATTCCGACTGCAGTTGCCACGCCAGCTCCTAAAGGACCTGTTGTCATTTCAACTCCTGCAGTGTGTCCAAATTCTGGATGGCCTGGTGTTAGTGAGTTCCAAGTACGGAAAGTCTTTAGATCATCCATCTCTAATCCATAGCCGCTGTAGAAGAGTTGGATATAAAGAGTTAGAGATGAATGTCCGCAAGAGAGTACAAAGCGGTCGCGACCCAACCACTTTGGATCTGCAGGATCGTGAGTTAAATGGCGTTGAAATAAATTGTAGGCAACGGGTGCAAGTGACATTGCAGTACCTGGATGGCCGTGACCGGCTTTCTGAACTGCATCCATTGCAAGGGCGCGGGCATAGGTCACTGCGCGATCATCTAGCTCTGACCAGTTATCCAGTTTATTCATTAAGAATTTTCTCCCGCGTTAGTAGGTGTATTACGGACCGGGGAAGTTGTAATCGACATTCGTACTCGCCAAGCCGCAATCCAAACAAGAGTGGCGCCGAGGAGATGAAGCGCCACAATTATTTCAGGGATTCCCATAAAGTATTGGACATACCCGATCGCGCCTTGTGCCAGAGCGATAATTGTGAAGACAATAATTTTGCGGCGATGTATAGGGTTAGCGCGGACTGCTACATAGAGCGCCAAGGTGAGGCCCATCAGTGCAATAACTGCTTCTGCGTGAATCCAAGCCACTGTCCTAATGTCGAATCCAAAGCGGCGGGCATCTTCATCACCAGCGTGTGGCCCACTGCCGGTCACAATAGTTCCTAGGGCGATCACGAAGAATGTTAGATATATGTGAGCGAGTGAGAGATTGCGCGTCAATTTATCTTCGGGCTTAATCTTGCGAATTGGGATTTCTCTTCGATCATAAAGCGAAGTTGCTCCACCGATGAGAAGAATTGACAGTAAAAGGTGCGCTGCGACGGTGAGAGGATGTAACTGTGTTAAGACAGTGATCCCACCGAGAATGCCTTGCCCAAAGATTCCTAAGACTTGCCCAAGGGCTAATTGACGAAGATCCTTGCGCTGTTTATAAAGCACGTGAATCAGAACTGCGAGGGCAACTGCCACCAAAGCAAAGGTGAGTAAGCGATTACCAAATTCAATCCAGGCATGTAATTGGCCTTCAGCTTGATGAGGAACTGGGGTGTAAGAACCAGGTGTGCACTCCGGCCAAGTGGGACAGCCCAGGCCTGAGCCGGTAAGGCGTACCGCTCCACCCGTCAGAACTAGCGCGGATTGCAGAAAGAGTAGAACTCCATACAGGGCTCGACGCAATTTCATAGCCTAAGACTAGGTCCACCACGGCTCGCTCTGAGTGGAAAGCGGGAGCGAATTACGACACAATAGTGTTGTGAAAATAAATGGAGGGCCAGCGCTCAAGGCGAATGAGGATCCGCGTACCCGCGACGCTATCGCCCGCTCCATCTTAGAGAACGGCCCATCTACCGCAGCCGCCCTCAGCCAGCGCTTAGGTTTAACCCCGGCCGGAATCCGCCGTCATTTAGATTTACTCACCGCCGATGGAGTTCTGGAAGCGCGCGATCCGCGTATCTCATCCACTCGCGGTCGCGGTCGCCCCTCCAAAGTATTTGTAATGAGCGATGCGGGGCGTGAAAAATTTGAACATTCTTATGATGACTTAGCTGTTGCTGCGCTTAAATTTATGTCCGCGCAATCTGGCGAACATTTAATCAACGCCTTTGCTAAATCTCGCGCAGATGAAATCGAACGTAAGGGCGCTACAGCTATCGCGAAGAGTTCAAATAAGTTAAATGCTCTTGCAGATTTCTTAACCGAACAAGGTTATGCCGCGAGCGTTGATTCGCGCGCAG
>CANHRF010000019.1 GCA_947463335.1 Actinomycetota bacterium | reverse complement strand
CGTCGCGCTCCTTCTTGCCTTCGATTTCGCCCCATGCACGCTCGTACTGAGCACGCTTCTTAGAAAGAATGAGACGGCCTTCCTTGTCTTCCTTCTGAAGAACAAGAGCTTGGACCTTATCGCCGACCTTAACAATGTCATTTGGATCTGCATCGTGGCGGATTGAAAGTTCGCGGGAAGGAATTACGCCTTCAGTTTTGTACCCGATATCTAGAAGTACTTCTTCGCGATCTACTTGTACAACGGTTCCTTCAACAAGGTCTCCGTCATTGAAATTTCTGATTGTGCCTTCGATTGCTGCAAGAAAATCTGCTGCCGATCCGATGTCGTTAACTGCTACGACTGGTGATGATGTGCTCAAGTTGCTCCGTAGGGATAGAAAGTAATAGGACTCCAGAACCATTCTGGTGAACGGGCGTAAGCGTACGGTTCTGGTCTAGTTAAGGGCAAATCCGGAGAAAAAATAGGCGTAAACTCACGATAATGAAGCGCTATAAGGAATTGTTTTCATTTCCTCGAGTGATCTCCCTTGGTATCGCCGCATTTCCTGCTCGATTGGCCTACGGAATGATTGGCCTTGGGATCTTCTTCAAAGCAGAGCAGACCACAGACTCTTTTGCGATTGCAGGATTTGCAATCGGGTTAAATTCTTTAGCAGGCGCTGTCACCGCTGGCATTCGAGGTTCGGTGATGGATCGCTGGGGACAGAAATGGCCGCTGCGAATTCTTGTGCCGGGATACACCATCTTGATTCTTACTTTAAATCAAATGGATACTGCAAGGTCAATTCTCATCGCTGCATTCGTTCTAGGAATCTCCGCTCCCCCAATTAACCTATCCGTGCGACCACTTTGGAAAGATATTGTTCCGCCGACATATTTGCGGACTGCTTACGCTTTCGACTCTGCAATGATGAGTTCGACTTCAGTTCTTGGCCCGGTAGTTGTTACATCGCTAGCCCTTTCTTCGCACCCCTATTTGGCGCTCAATGTTGTTGCGGGGCTGATGCTCACCGGTGGTATCGCACTCGCGATGACTTCGGTATCGCGAAACTGGATTCCCGAGAAGAAAGTTAAAGGACAGGAAAGACTTCTTCAGAACCGCGCTATCCAGCTATTGATGTTTGAAGGTTGTTTTATTGGATTCGGATGGGGCGTCTTTGATGTAGCGGTTCCTGCATTTGCAACGCAAGAGAATGTTCCTCATCGCGTCGCTTGGATCTTCGCCTCCTTTGGTATCGCCACCGTGATTGGCGGGCTACTTGGCGGCCTCGTCTCTAAGAAGTTAGCGCCGCTAACAGCGATGCGCCGCGCTTATCTGCTCTGGATGATCGCCTGCTTCCCTATTGCATTTACATATCCAGACTGGACGATGGCGCTGGTTGGCGCATCAATTGGGTTACTCGGTGGCGCACTTCAAGTCTTCTACTTTGAAGTACTAGAAGCGGTTCGCCCTAAGGGTTCACAAACTTCTTCACTCGGTTGGATATGGAGCGTTGAAGGATCCTTTATGGCGGTAGGCGCCGCTGTTGGTGGAGTTGTCTCAGAACATATTTCACCTCGCGTAGGTCTTGCGATGCTTCCGATAATGCTCTCCATTGGATTTGTAATTCTTACCATCGGAAAAGGGCGGTTATCTGCCGCAAATGATCTACCAACTGAGGAAGAAGATCTCGCTGCGATTGAAGATCTAAGCGATCGCAATACTTAATATTTAATTTTCTGCGTTAATGCGCAGCTTCATTCCAGCTTCGCCCAATTCCTACACTCACATCTAACGGTGCTTTAAGTGGATATGCCGCAGCCATCTCGCGGCGCACCAAAGCGGTTAGTTTCTCTTCCTCTCCTGCGACAACCTCCAAGATCAACTCATCGTGCACCTGAAGCAAGAGTCGTGACTGCAATTTTTCAGCGGTGAGCGCTGCATCAACATTGAGCATCGCCTGTTTAATAATGTCGGCTGCAGAGCCCTGAATTGGAGCGTTTAGAGCCATGCGTTCTGCGATCTCGCGGCGTTGTCGATTGTCATGCATTAAATCTGGGAGATAGCGGCGACGTCCCATCACCGTTTCGGTATAACCAACTTTGCGGGCTTCGACAACGACGCTACTTAAATAATCACGGATTCCGCCAAAGCGTAGAAAATACTTATCCATCAGATCTTGCGCTGCAGGTGGCGTGAGATCTAGCTGCACCGCTAAGCCATAAGCGCTGAGTCCATAAGCCAATCCGTAGGACATCGCCTTAATCTGACGGCGCATCTCAGGGTCAACATCTGTGGCTTTAACTCCAAAGACAAGTGCTGCAACTGTTGCATGTAAATCTTCCCCGCTTTCAAAGGCGGCAAGCAGTCCAGTATCGCTTGATAAATGAGCCATGATGCGCATTTCAATTTGGCTGTAATCCGCGGTTAGGAGTGAGCTGTAACCAGTACCGGCGATAAATGCATTGCGGATGCTGCGACCTTCTTCGGTACGCACCGGAATATTTTGTAAGTTAGGTCCAACGGAAGATAAACGCCCGGTTGCTGCAACGGTCTGTGCAAAGTGAGTGTGGATACGACCATCGGAAGCGATCTCTGCGATCAGGCCTTCTACCGTTGTGCCGAGTTTCTTCGTCTCGCGGATCCGCAGAAGTGACTCAAGGAGCGGATGTTTAGTCTTTTCGAATAACCAATTTAACGCTTCGGCATCGGTAGTAAATCCAGTCTTAATCTTCTTTGTTTTAGGAAGCTTTAGCTCATCGAAAAGAACAACTTGAAGCTGCTTAGGGGATGCCACATTGAATTCGTGACCAGCCGCGAGATGCGCTGCCTTAGTCTCACGCGCAACTTCACCTTCGAAGAAAGCTGCTAGCTTTTCTAACTCCTTGCGATCAACAGCAACTCCACGATTCTCCATAACTGCTAGCAGCTCGGCTATCGGAAGTTCTAATTCATTGAAGAGCGTCAAAACACCACGGTCGCGCATCTCGGTCGCTAGAGATTTACGTAAGGTAAAGAGCACCGCAGCGCTGCTTAGAAGTTCTTGCTCGGGAGATGATGAATCGATAGCCGCGCCATCGCCCCACCGTTCCAGCAGATCACTTAAATTTTGCGCACGAACTCCAGGATTGACTAGATATGCCGCCAGCGCAGTATCGAAAACAACTCCGGCAAGAAGATTTGTGCGCGCCAGAGATTTTCCATCGTGTGTGATCTTTGGAATCTTCGCATCCTGCGCCCACTTCCCCATCTGCGAAGAGTGAATTAGATGAACATCGGTTGGTGAGAATGCAATGGCGTAGCGATGCAATTTCTCATCGCGCAGTTCAAAGGCGATGGCAAGATCACCTGTGTGGACGGAGATTCGTGAATCGAGCTCTGCGGGAGTTAGCACGCCACCTTCGAGAGCAAAGAGGGTGAACTCCTCCACCACTTCTTGCTTCTTAGCAACCGATGCTTCGCTGAGAATCGGTTTCAAGCGATCTTTTAGCGTTCTAAATTCCAGTTGTTCAAAAAGTTTTGTTAAATCTGCCTCTACTACCCCTGACCAAGCGAGAGCATCTACCTGGTACTCAACGGGAGCATCGTGAACAAGTTGAGTGAGTTCACGATTACGAATGACATCGTTGATGTTATCGCGCAGCGACTGACCTACCTTGCCGCCGACTTTATCTACATTGGCTATTAACTCTTTTAAAGATCCGTATTCCACGATCCATTTAGCAGCAGTCTTTTCCCCTACGCCTGGGATCGATGGCAAGTTATCACTTGGGTCGCCGCGCAGTGCGGCGAAATCTGGATATTGATCAGGCGACATTCCGTACTTCTCCTGAACAGCATCCGGTGTCATTCGCGCCATTTCAGATACCCCGCGCTTTGGATATAAGACCGTCGTTTTATCTGTAACTAGCTGAAAACTGTCACGGTCGCCGGTACAGATGAGTACTTCTGCACCTTCGCGCTCTGCTTGCTTTGTAATTGTGGCAATAACATCATCAGCTTCAAAACCTTCTAAGGCGAACTGTGTTATTCCAAAACCCTTTACGAGTTCATTTAGGTAGGACATCTGTGAGCGAAATTCATCAGGGGTCTTAGCGCGGTTGGCTTTATAGTCTGGAAATATCTCAGTACGGAAGGTTTTACGAGATACATCAAAGGCAACGGCTACGTGGGTCGGTTTTTCATCTTTTAACAATGAGATCAACATGGTGGCAAAGCCATAGATCGCATTGGTGTGCTGACCTTGCGCGGTGGTGAAATTCTCAGCCGGCAGAGCAAAGAATGCTCGATATGCCATTGAATGCCCATCAATAAGTAGTAAACGCTTCTGGGCCATAGCGTCATCCTAGAGAAGTAGTCGTGAACAAGTTACTATTTCGAACTATGACGCAGCCAGAAAATACCCCAAACTTTTTAGAGTTGATTCGCGAACGCGGTAGCGGCGCCCTTGATAAGAAGATGGGTATCGAGATTATCGAGGCCTCCCCACAGCGATTGGTCGGAAGAATGCCCGTAGAAGGCAATACCCAACCAATCGGTTTGCTCCACGGTGGCGCGAATGTTGTTCTGGCGGAATCTTTAGGCTCGGTGGGTACTCAACTCCACGCCGGTCCAAATCGTAAGATTGTTGGCGTAGATATAAATGCAACGCACCACAAATCAGCGCTTTCTGGATTTGTAACTGGCGTTGCAACTGCCGTTTCTTTAGGCAAGACGATGTGCAGCTACGAAATTGTGATTACCAATGATCAAGGACAGAGAACCTGCACTGCAAGAATTACTTGTTTAATCCTTGCAGAGCGCGCTTAACTATAAGCTAAGCTCCGTGGCCAAGATATGCAGCGCGAACGGCAGGATCATTTAACAGAGCCTGTCCGGTACCCTCTTTGGTAATCAAACCTGTTTCAAGAACGTAGGCGCGATCGGCAACGCTAAGCGCCTTTGCTGCATTCTGTTCCACCAAGAGAATTGTCATTCCCTGAGATTTAATCTTATTGATAATCTCGAAGATCTGCGCAATAAACATAGGTGCAAGACCCATTGATGGTTCGTCCAATAGCAACAATCGAGGGCGGCTCATTAGCGCACGTCCAATAGCTAGCATCTGTTGTTCTCCGCCGGAAAGAGTTCCACCAAATTGAGATTGTCTCTCGCGAAGTCGAGGGAATAGGTTGAAGACCATTTCAAGATCTTCTTCCATCTCCACCTTCGCAGTTGAGCGTCCGAACTTTCCGATCTCAAGATTTTCGCGAACCGTCATTCCCGGGAAGATTCCTCTTCCTTCTGGTGATTGGCAAATTCCTTCAATTACACGTTGGAACGGTTTAATCTTTGTAAGGTCGTGGCCCTCAAATTGGATTGCTCCATCTACAGGAGCGAGAATTCCTGAGATCGTCTTTAGAAGAGTGGTCTTTCCTGCACCATTAGCGCCGACTAAAGTAACAATTTCGCCTTGATTTACCGAGAGCGAAATTCCCTTAATCGCCTTAATTTTGCCGTAAGAGACATGCAGATTTTCTACATTAAGAAGCATCTTCAGCAACTCCTAAGTAAGCATCGATTACACGTTGGTCTTTCTGAATCTCTGCCGGTTTTCCTTCAGCGATCTTTTGGCCGAAATCAAGTACTGAGACGCGATCTGAAATCTTCATAACTAAACTCATATCGTGTTCAATTAGTAGAACTGCATTTCCGTTATCGCGAATCTTCAAAATTAGATTTCCTAGCTCGATCTTCTCTTGTGGATTAAAGCCAGCTGCTGGCTCATCGAGTAGAAGAACCTTTGGCTCCAGGGCTAGCGCGCGTGCAATTTCCAGACGTCGCTGATCTCCATATGGAAGGTTCTTAGCCAACTGATGCGCACGATGCTCGAGGCCGATGAAGGAGAGAAGTTCATGGGCTTTCTCCTCACTTCTCTTCTCATCTTTCCGGCTACGAGATATTCCAAAGAGTGAGCCTACGAGCCCTGATCTATTTAGAGCATCGGCTGCGGTTGCCACGTTCTCTAACGCCGTCATCTCCTCAAAGAGGCGAATATTCTGAAAGGTGCGGCCAAGTCCTGCTCGTGCAATTTTGTAAGGGCGCTTACCGCGTACAGAGACTCCGTCGACAAGGATGTCGCCGCTTTCAGGTGTGTAGTAACCAGTAACAATATTAAAGACTGTGGTCTTTCCGGCTCCGTTAGGTCCGATCAGCGCGGCCACTTCACCTTCGCTGACGTGAAGATCCACGTGATTTAGCGCAGTTACTCCACCAAATTTCACCACTAGATCTTTAACTTCGAGAAGTTTGCGACTCATTTCTTCTTCTCCCCAACTACTTCACGTTTCTTTCTAGGTAGCAAACCATTTGGCCGAATATTCATCATTACAACCATCAACAATCCGAAGAAAACGATGCGATAGTCGCTGAGGAAACGAAGCTTCTCCGGCAAGTAACCAAGGAGCACCGCTCCGACAATCACGCCCCAGATATTTCCCATTCCACCAAATACAACGCAAGCCAGAATCATGATCGATAGATTTAAGTTAAACATTTCTGGCTGGATCGAAAGAATTTGGGAGGCATAAACAGCACCTGCTGCGCCACCTACGGCGCCACCAATGATGAATGCCCAGAGCTTATATTTTAGAGTTGCAACTCCCATGAACTCGGCGACATCTTCATCTTGGCGAATCGCTTCCCATGCTCGTCCAGGCTTGCGATGGGAAAGTCGTAAGATTCCCCAAATGATTAAAATTGTGATCGTTAACGTCAACCAGTAATACGGACGCGGATCTCCCGAACCAAACTCTAGCCCCAAGATACTTGGTGGAGCAGGAATATCGGTGAGTCCAGCGGCCCCGCCAATAGCCTCTGTGTTGACCGCAATAATTCGAACAATTTCACCAAAGCCTAATGTAATGATCGCAAGATAATCCCCGCGCAGACGAAGCGCCGGAAGACCAAGAATTAACCCGGCTAACATCGCCATTAACATTGCAATAGGGAGAGTCTCGTAGAAATTGAGGTCAGTCTTAATGCCAATCAGCGCATGTGTGTAGGCGCCAATTGCGAAGAAGGCAACATAACCAAGATCGAGTATGCCGCTCTTGCCCACAACAACATTTAATCCGACCGCCATCAAACTAAACATAATTAGCGGATAGAAAAGTACTGACTGAAAAGAGGTTTCAGGTGTATCAATTATCGGGTTATTGAGCAGTGGGAGCGCATAGAAAATGGCAATTACAAGAACGCGTACAACTCCGCGCTTCGCTGGGGAAGCCTTCTCCCACCAGTTACCGAAAATGTCACGTAAGTTGAAACGAGAAAGATCGGCCATTTTTAGACTCTCGCTTTCTGGAGTGTTTCGCCGAGTAAACCAGTTGGCTTAACCAAAAGAACTAGGACAAGAACGACGAAGGTGACAACGTCACGCCAGTTGTATCCAAGGACCGCCGCTGTGTACTGCTGGAAAAGGCCCAGCACAAAGGAGCCAAGAAGTGCGCCCTTAATATTTCCGATACCGCCTAGCACTGCGGCGGTAAAGGCCGAAATTCCTACCAAGAATCCAACATTGGACTTTGTAGTTTCATAAAAGACCATATAGAAAGCGGAACCGAGCCCCGCTAAAACTCCACCGATCAAAAATGTAAAAGTGATTACTTGATTGACATTTACGCCCATCAAAACCGATGTGCGTTCATCCTGAGACACTGCTCGAATGCCGAGCCCCAGCTTGGTGTGATTGATTATCCGATTGAGAGTAAAGAAGATAACTACCGCTCCCCCAAGAACCAGCAACTTATCGGCGGTGAAATAAGCGGTACTTACTTGGAAGACAGTGTTCTTGTCGAGCAAGCGAGGGAAATCTAAATTCTTTGAATCGGTCGCAATTCGGACCACTTCAGTTAGGAAGAATGATGCTCCGATTGCCGAGATGAGCGAACTTAAACGACTCGCGCCACGATTACGTAATCTGCGATAGGCGACAATCTCAAGAAGAACTGCGGCGACTCCGCTGATTATTGAAGCGGTAAATGCGATGAGTAGAAAAATTGCAAAGAATCGGAAGGTAGGAAGGGGATCCTCAAATCCGGTGAAGCCAAGAAGGGTAGTTACTGCTACCGCAGACATTGTGCCAAGCATAAATATTTCAGAATGTGCAAAATTGATAAGACGCAGGACTCCATAAACCAGTGTGTAACCCAATGCGACTAGGGCATAGATGGCTCCAACAACGAGCCCATCAAGGGTTAGGGCTGCAAAGTCAGAAAAGAGTATTGAAAAATCCACGGCTTCTCCAATGTGAAGTCAGTTGTACAGAGATAAAACTTTTGCTTTTGCTCTTACTTAGAGAAGCGAGGTAGGGGTTTAAGCCCCTACCTCGCTTACTAATCAACTATCTGCAACTATGAGAGCTTCTTTACGAAGACCATCTTGCCATTCTTGATTGTGTACTGGTTCATGATGATCTTATCTGAATCACCAGTTGCCGCGAATGACATTGTCATTCCTACACCCTTCACAACGCTCTCATCGATGAACTTGTTCAAAGATGCGCGTGTGACATTGCCCTTACGGATTCCTTCTAGGAAGAAGTAAGCAGCATTGAATGCCTCAAGTGTGTAAAGACCTGGTTCACGGTCGAACTTTGTCTTGTACTCCTTGTAGAGAGCTGGAGAAGCAGTCTTCATATCAAGACCAGGAGCTGTGAGGTATGCACCTTCAGCGTTCTTCTTAGCCAACTTGATGAACTCGCCATCAAGAACTCCGTCGCCTGCAATGAACTTTACGTTCTTTGTTGCAGGGTTGTCGCGAAGTGCCTTAACGAAGATTGCTGCTTCTGGGTAGTAACCACCGTAGAAGACTGCAGTTGCCTTTGAGTTCTTCACCTTGGTGACGACTGATGAGAAGTTTGTTGTTCCTTCTGTAACTGCATCTGATCCAACGATGATCGATGGAGCATTCTTCTTAACGATTGTTGCAAGACCCTTGCCGTATGAAGTTGCATCGTCAACAACGAATAGCTTTGACTTCAATGACTTAGCGATATTTGCAAGTGCTGGACCTTGTACAAGGTCGTTAGCAACGACGCGGTGGAAGATTGGAGACTTGTTTGTAAGAGCTGGGTTTGTAGCTGATGGTGAGATAACTGGAACTCCACCGGTCTCATAGACAGGTACAGCGTTGATTGTCTCGCCTGAGTACATTCCGCCGACTACGCCGACAGCACACTCATCATCTACAACTTTCTTCGCTAGAGCAGGTGACTTTGCACCTGAAGCTTCAGTATCGATCTCATCGTATGCGACCTTTACCTTTGAGTTCTTAGCGTTGTACTTTTCAATTGCAAGCTTTACGCCGTTGGCTTCGTTAATACCGGTCTCAGCGTATGGACCAGTCTTAGCGCCTTGGAAGTAAATCTTGATATCTCCGCCGCAAGCTGCGAATGCTGATGGTGCTACAGCGACTGTAACTCCAACAACAAGAGCTGTTGCTGAGAGAAGAGAAAGAATCTTCTTCATTTGTTGCCTTTCCTGTTTGTGTCCCGGGACAGGGAGGGTGAGAGTCTAAAGGCTGGGAGTGTGATCCATCAAACGCAAAGTGAGCGTGGGTTTATAAAGGTTTGGTTACGGCCGAGGCCAATAAAGGGTTATTGGCCAGGTACCGCATCTGGGGAGATAACCGCCTGGGCGACCTCTTTCATGGTCATACGGCGATCCATAGCGGCCCTTTGAATCCAAGAAAATGCCTCAGGTTCGGAGAGATTTAGGGCTTGCATCAAAATGCCTTTAGCGCGATCAATCAACTTGCGACTCTCTAACCGTTCGTGAAGATCAGCAACTTCATCGGCAAGAGTTCGCATCTGTAAATGTCTGCTGATTGCGATTTCAATCGCTGGGACTAAATCGCCAATGGAGAATGGTTTTACGACATATGCCATTACACCAGCATCGCGAGCACGTTCGACTAGTTCGCGTTGGGAAAATGCCGTCAACATTAAAACTGGTGCGATTGCGATAATTTTTTCTGCGGCAGATATGCCATCAAGAACTGGCATCTTCACATCAAGAATTGCGAGATCTGGTTTATGTAGTTGGGCTAACTCAATCGCTTCCGCGCCATCGGCTGCTTGCGCGACAACTTCGTAACCGGCTTCGCCCAACATTTCAACTAAATCCATACGGATTAGCGCTTCATCTTCAGCAACGAGAATTCTGATCCGAGATGGCGTCGCGTTACTGGTTGAGTTCATGTGCCTCGAGTCGGATTCGAACCGACACTATGCAGTGTTTGAGACTGCCCTCTCTACCGTTGGAGTACCGAGGCCTTCAGCGGTAAATCTTAACGGTAAGCAGGAGCAGCGCCACCCACTGCATCACCCACGCGGTGAACGCGCATTGCATTGGTTGAGCCTGGAATTCCTGGAGGTGAGCCTGCGACAATGACAACCAACTCGCCTTCTGTACAGCGCTTGGAGTCAATCAAGAAATTATCTACTTGCTTCACCATTTCATCGGTGTGCTTCACCATTGGAGTTAACTCTGGTTCAACGCCCCAATCGAGGGCCATTCGGTTATATGTTCCAATTTCGGGCGTAAATGCCAGGATCGGAATTGGCGAACGAAGGCGCGCAGTACGTCGCGCTGAATCACCAGATTGTGTAAAGGTAACTAAGTATTTTGCCCCAACAATCGCACCAACTTCTGCTGCCGCTTTTGTAATTGCGCCACCTTTAGTTTTAGGCGTCGACTTCATTGGACGGATTAAATCCATTCCGCCTTGTTCTGTATGGGTAATAATGCGAGCCATCGTTTGAACTGATTCAATGGCGAAGGCGCCTACTGAAGTCTCGCCCGATAACATCAAGGCATCTGCGCCATCAAGAACCGCGTTGGCACAATCTGTCGCTTCCGCTCGAGTCGGGCGTGAGTTGGTAATCATGGAATCGAGCATCTGGGTCGCCACAATCACCGGCTTAGCTGCCTCGCGAGATAACTGAATGCAATGCTTCTGGACAAGTGGAACTTCTTCTATAGGAAGTTCAACTCCGAGATCACCGCGCGCGACCATAATGCCATCAAATGCGTTAACGATCTCCTGCAAATTTGCGACCGCTTGTGGCTTTTCAATCTTTGCGATTACTGGGATGCGAATTCCAACTTCATCCATTATGCGATGAACATCAACGATATCGTCCGCACTTCGTACAAATGAGAGAGCGATAAAGTCAGCGCCTGCTTTAAGACCCCAACGAAGATCATCCATATCTTTCTCAGAGAGCGCAGGAACAGAAACAGCAACGCCTGGCAAGTTGATGCCCTTATTGTTGCTAACGGCACCAGGTTCAATCACCTTTGTTACAACATCGTTACCCTTAACTTCAAGGACTTCAACGGTTACTTTTCCATCATCGATCAAAATACGATCGCCAGATTTGCAATCCCCTGGCAAACCTTTGTAGGTAGTACCAACGCGCTCTTTTGTTCCTTCTACTTCATCTGTTGTGATGGTGAATATGTCACCACGTGAGAGTTCATGAGGACCAGCTTTAAATCTTGCTAAACGAATCTTGGGACCTTGCAGGTCAACCAATATCGCAACTGGAACACCAGCTTCTTTAGAAGCCAGACGTACCTGATCTAAGCGAGCTTGATGTTCTGGGTAGCCACCGTGTGAAAGGTTAAGGCGCGCCATATTCATTCCGGCCTGGATTAACTCACGAACTTTTTCGAGAGAATCCACTGCTGGACCCATTGTGCAAACTATTTTCGCGCGACGCATGTGGCTACCTTATCTAATTGAAATCGTTACCAGGTACATAGTTAGAGCAAAATTGCAGATTAAATTACTTTTATCGGTCCTAAGCCATCAAAGAACGATCAGTTGGTTCGATTGGTGAAGGAAGTTGCGTTTCACCTTCGAGGTATTTATCAACACCAGCCGCTGCGCTGCGACCTTCGGCGATAGCCCAAACAATAAGAGATTGTCCACGTCCAGCATCACCGGCAACAAAGATACCTTCAACGCTGCTCTGATAATTCTCATCGCGTTTGATATTTCCACGATCATCAAATTCAACTTCTAGTTGTTCGAGAATCGGAGATTTTTCAGGACCGGTGAAACCCATCGCCAAGAAGACAAAGTCAGCAGGTAACTCTTTTTCAGTTCCAGGCACTGGCTCAAATTTTCCGTTGACAAACTT